>CAYXXQ010000595.1:0-1500 GCA_964469075.1 uncultured Rhodobacter sp. | reverse complement strand
GCTACCCGACAGCGGCCGGATCAATGGGGTTCTGTCGCTGAACAGCTACAACAACACCTTCAGTCGCGTTGACGGTCATGACTTTGTGTCGTTGACACCGTTCCCCTACCGCAACGGTTCTTCGAAGTTGGAGTGCTCCGTGGCGATGTGGGTCAAGGTGCCAACAGGTAGCACCAGTGAGACCATGACGCTCTACGACGAAGGCGGAAGTTGCGGTTTGGCAATCCGTATCAGCGGAGGCGTCCTCAAGGCAAGAGTCCAAAACTACACGAAGCATGTCCACTGGACCGACGCCACGGTGCAGACAGCGTTCGGGAGCAATCATGAGGATCAGTGGCATCACGTAACCGTTGTTCTCGACTATATCTTCACCATTCAGTACGTCCCCCGCTCTAAACTTAAATTGTACGTAGACGGCATTCTGAAGTCGGAAGAATGGCACTCCTGGGGCATACCGGACAACACCGGTGGCGCGGCTGTTGGGGCGACAAGCTCGGGTGACGTCTTTGGCACTGCGGGAACGACCAACTACCTGGCAGGCCAGATCGACGACGTCCGCGCATACACCAAGGCTCTCTCCCAAACCGCTATTGATTCCCTCCGCGCAAACACCGCCTCCAACCGCATCGTTAATAATTACCTCTTCCCCAGGGCGCCCGCCGAGAGTAACGAGGCCGATGTCGACCGTTTCGAGAATCACGTTCAGCAAACATCCGTCGAGTTCTTCGAACGGATGGTCCAGAGCCATATGTCCGACAACAGCGATGTCTTTGGCTCCGCCAGGCTCAAGGAGCTTGCCCGTGATGAAGCCATCGTCTTGACCAGGTCCGGCGTTTTGCCGCGCACATTGCCTTTTGCGTTGGCAGAGCGTGTCGTGGACTCCGGACAGGCCGATGTTGTAGCGGCGGGGATCCCGGACGACCAGCGCGCCACGACCGAGGTCACGATCGCTGAGTCGACCGATGACGTCGCCGCCAGACTCTACGGTTCATGGTCCTGCGATGTTCTGGATGGCACGGTCCTGCCGGGGCAAGCCCCATTTATCGATGGCACTAATTCACAATGGAATGCCGAGTTGATCGGCGATGCTGTTCGCACCGACGACAACGCCGCTGTCGGCAGAGGGGTAGAACTGAATGTCACGACAACGCCGCCTGACGGGCACATTCGTCTGGCGGAGACGGTTGCAGCTCTTGAGCCATCCCGCTTCGGACACCTCTCCTGGGTTCAGCGAACCGTGTCCCTCTGGTTCAAAGCCGAGTTAAACGATGTGACCGGCAATCACACTTTGCTTGAGACCGGCGGCAGTGACAACGGGTTGGCCGTGCGCCTGACCACTTCCGAGCTTCAGGCCGCGGTCCGGGCAAGCGGAACAGCGCGACTGTCCGTGCAGGAGCCCTTCACCGCCGACGGACAGTGGCACCATCTGGCTGTTGTTGCGTCAACCGGTTCCGGCACCCAGTCCCTGACCATCTATCTGGATGGCGCGCCTGTAGTTCT
>CAYXXQ010000594.1:0-1510 GCA_964469075.1 uncultured Rhodobacter sp. | reverse complement strand
TGTGACAAGCATCAGAACGGTTCCGTGTTCAGGTGTTTGTCCTAATGCCTTCTGGAGATCGCCGGTGGTATGCACTGGCTTGCGGTTCACCTCCTGAACCACGGTGCCGGGGCGGAGTCCTGCTGAGGCCGCAACCGATCCGGGCACCACTTGCGTAACCACCACACCCGTTCCGGGCTCAATACCAAGTTGCTCGGCCATTTCCGGGGTGATGCTTTGCACAGTCATCCCCAACTCGTTCAGAAGGCGAGACGGAGCTCCGCCCGCAAACAGGTTCTCGGGCAGCTTGCCGATCGTGATCTTGAACGCCTTGCTCTTGCCGTCCCGCTGGACGGTGATCCGCGCCTTCTCTCCCGGCGCCATGAGGGCCACACGGTTGCGGAACAGCCCGATCTTCTCAACGGTTTTACCGTCCAATTCAACGATCACATCCCCCCGCTCGAGTCCGGCGGCAGCGGCCGGTGAATCTTCCGAGACCTCGGCAACCAGAATGCCTTTGGCCTCCTTCAGGCCGAACGTCTTGACCAAGTCCGGGGTCAGATTTTGAATAACGATGCCCAGGTAGCCGCGCGTCACCGAACCGTCCTTCACGAGCTGATCCTTGATGGCTCTGACCATGTTGATCGGGATGGCAAAACCGATCCCCATGTAGCCGCCGCTTCGACTGAAGATCGCCGTATTCATGCCCACAGCTCGACCGTCGAGATCGACCAATGGCCCGCCGGAATTGCCCGGATTGATCGCCGCGTCAGTCTGGATGAAATTCTCGTAATCGGCGATGCCGACGCTGCTCCGTCCCTTGGCGCTGACAATCCCAGCGGTCAAGGTGTGGGACAAGCCGAACGGATTTCCGATCGCGAGAACCCATTCGCCGACCTCCAGCGCATCCGAATCACCGAGCGGAAGCACGGGCAGACCTTTGGCATCGATTTTGATCACGGCCACGTCCGAGTGCGGGTCAGCCCCAAGTGTTTCCGCGGAGAACTCCCGGCCATCCTCCAGGACCACGGTTACTCTGTCGGCATCGCCAACCACATGATTGTTGGTCAAAATGATGCCATCCGGCGAAACAATAAACCCGGAGCCCTGCCCCATGGTGCGTTGTTGTTGCGGAGGAGAGGGCTGCTGGAAACGACGCGGCTGCTGGTGTGCTCCGGGCCCGCCGAAGAAACGCTCGAAGGGGTCGCCACCGAAAGGGGTGAAGAACTCGGCTACCGGTTGCCGCTCAACCTTCTTCTCGACTTTGATGAAGACAACGGCGGCCGATGCATTCTTTGCCACCGACGCGAATGCCTTTCCCGTTGCTCGGAGATTCTCGATCGCGCCGTCCCGGGCAAACGCACACGGCGTGCTCGCCGCAGACGTCACGGCCAGCAGCAAAACGCCAAACGCGCGCCAACAAGTATTCCGGAACCACATCGTTTCGTTCTTTCGTGCCATTCTCATTGTCTTTCCCTTTTCTGTGCTTTCGTTTTCGTTGGTTCTACTGATCTTCTACTGAATAATCCGA
>CAYXXQ010000593.1:0-1517 GCA_964469075.1 uncultured Rhodobacter sp. | reverse complement strand
TGAACCTGCGCCCGGCCCCAAACAGGATCCCGCTGCACTTTATGCGGCTTTGGATCTTGGTACAAATTCCTGCCGGATGCTGATCGCTCAGCCCAAGGGCAGTCAGTTTCACGTCGTTGATAGCTTTTCCAAATCCGTGCAGCTTGGCCGCGGGCTGGAGCGTCACGGCAGCCTGTCGCGCGCCAGTATCGGGCGTACGATCAATGCGCTGAAAATCTGCCGCAAGAAACTGACCCAGCATGATGTCAGCCGGATGCGTCTTGTCGCAACCGAAGCCTGTCGCCGCGCCAGCAATGGCGACGAGTTCATCAACCGGGTGCGCGGCGAAACAGGCCTGAACCTGGAAATCATCAAGCCCGAGGAAGAAGCGCAACTGGCGGTCATAAGCTGCGCGCCCTTGGTATCGCAACATACCAAACAATTGCTGGTGGTTGATATTGGCGGCGGGTCGACCGAACTGGTTTGGGTCGATCTGTCAAAGGTCTCCCCTTCGGAGCGCGCCCGCGCCATCATGCGCCTTAGGGGTGGCTTTGATGTGGAGCAGGCCGGGCCGTCACCCTTTCCCAAGGCCGAGGTGGTTGACTGGATTTCGGTGCCGGTTGGCGTTGCGACCTTGAAAGACCTGTTTGATGATGTTGCAGATGACAGCGCCAAGTTTGCGCTGATGTCGTGCCACTTTGAAGAATATCTTGACGATTTCAGCCCCTACCGTGATGCAGGCCCACCGGGGCCGCGACCTGATTTTCAGATCGTCGGCACCTCGGGCACCGTGACCACGGTTGCGGCCTCGCATCTGGGGCTTAGGCGGTATGACCGCAATAAGGTGGACGGTTTGCGCATGACCTCGACCCAGATCGACCTGGTGATCCGGCAATATCTGGATATGGGGGCCGAGGGGCGGCGACTTGATCCGCGTATTGGCCGGGATCGTCAGGCTTTAATTCTGTCGGGAGTCGCGATATTGCAGACCCTGATGCGAATCTGGCCGACTGATCGGTTAAGCGTGGCCGATCGTGGCCTGCGCGAAGGTTTGCTTTATGCACAGATGAGCGCGGACGGCGTTCTGGAAGACGGACCGATCTGAACCCATGACAAAACCAGGCAATACATCAGGCCGCGGTCAGCGCGATCTGCGCGTCAAAGTCAAATCCGCCAAAGGGCGTCGGATCAGCTCGACCCTCTGGCTGGAACGGCAGTTGAACGATCCTTATGTGCAGCGCGCCCAGAAAGAAGGCTATCGCGGTCGCGCCGCTTTCAAGATTTTGGAGCTTGACGACAAGTACCGCTTTCTGGTGCCAGGCGCGCGCGTGGTCGATCTGGGCTGCGCCCCCGGTGGCTGGTTGCAAGTGGCGGTGAAACGCGTCAACGCGCTTGGCGACCGGCAAGGCAAACGTGTCGGCCGGGTTCTGGGCGTCGACCTGCAAGAGGTAGAGGCGGTGGCCGGGGCTGAAATCCATGTGTTGGATTTTCTGGCCGATGACGCCGATGATCTGGTCAAGACCTGGCTTGGCGGTCGG
>CAYXXQ010000592.1:0-1522 GCA_964469075.1 uncultured Rhodobacter sp. | reverse complement strand
CCCCCCCCCCCCCCCCCCCCCCCCCCCCCCCCCCCCCCCCCCCCCCCCCCCCGGCCGGCTTTGTGGTCTCTTCGGTGCCCTTTGAACGGAACATCCGCAGGACCGTTCTCCAGCGGCGGACGTCGTAGGCCGTAACGTAGAGCATGAAACTGATTAGAAGTACGGCAAACACGGTTTGCAGGCCATAGGCGATCCGGGTTGGTACTCTGCGGCGGATGATTATTTCGACGACAGCGAAGAGGATATGCCCTCCGTCGAGGACCGGGATTGGCAGAAGGTTGAAGAAAGCGAGGCTGAAGGTGACCAGAATGATGAAAGAAAGGCCCTCGCGCAAGCCGCCGAGTTTCACTTTGACCCAGATGATGAGCGCGATTCCGCCCGGTCCGCTCATGTGTTTGGGGCGGACGAGGGAGTCTTTTGCGACGAGCGATCGGAGTGTGTTCCGGGTTCGCACGAATACTTCGACGAACTGCTCCCACGGATTCGGATAGACGAGGACATACTCGCCGAAGCCGACCCCGATTCGGTAAACCTGCTTCCCGTCGACGTCTTCCGGACGAGCCTGGAGAGTGAGCTTCACCTCACTGCCGTCGCGTTCGACAAGTAGGTTCAGCGGAGCTCCCTTGGAGGTGGCTATCTTGGAGATGAACATCTGGTTGTCCATCATCGGCTCGCCGTCGATCTTGAGGATTCGATCCTTCTTCTGGAGCCCCGCCTCGCTCGCTGGCGAGTCCGGTAGCACGGTACCCACAACGATGGAACTGCGGACATGGAAGAAGGGGAAGCCCAGGCCTTCTGTTTTTGGATTTGGTTCGGGGCGGTAGGTTATCTGCTGCGTTTCCGCGCCTCGCACGACGTCCAGCGTCACGTCGCCCGCGGCTAGAGCGATGGTGTTACTGAGCTCATCCCAGCCGCGCTTGAATGTCTTGCCATCGATCTTGACTATTCGGTCGCCCGGACGGAGTCCCGCGGCATATTCGGCGCAGGCCTCGGGGACCTTGGTGACGTCGCAGTAGTCCGCCGGAGCGGGGCGTGAGACGCCGAATTTCCAGATGAAGAGCGCCAGAAAAAAGCCGAACAGCAGGTTGGCGATTGGGCCGGCAACGGCGGTCAGCATGCGGCTTGAGGGGGACGCTTGTTCCAGCGGCTCGCCATCGACCGAGTGCGGCTCATCCGTCGGATCAAGCTGCGGCAGTGCCACATAACCGCCGAACGGCAGCACGCTTACCACGTACTCAACGCCCTTGTAGGTTTTTCCCCAAACGACTTTGCCGAAACCGATGGAGAAGCGCTGAACGTAAAGGCCGCGCCAGAGGGCTACAAGCAAGTGCCCGAGCTCGTGCACAAAGATGCACAGACCGAAGAAGACGACAACGAAGGCGATACTGCCAACCTGATTCAGCAATTGTGTGACCATCCACATGCCGGCCGCGGAAGCGGTTGCGGCGATTTTTACACGCTTGGAGCCGGGTTGGGCCCGGTCCGGACAAAGGAAAACAATGTAAAGACAAATGGGCAAAAG
>CAYXXQ010000591.1:0-1525 GCA_964469075.1 uncultured Rhodobacter sp. | reverse complement strand
CTGAATTTTCGCCCAAGATTTTTCATTCCAACATATTTTCGCCTGATTTTTTTACTTGTAACATATTTTCACCTGTTACATCATCTTGTGTTACAACATGTTACCACAGATTGAAACATCTTGTATGTAAATCAAACATAAGATATTCAATTAGCCTAGGAAGGCATAGAAAAAGGGCGAACCACCTAGCTTCAGGTGATTCACCCTCAAATGTGCTAACTTACATCCATCTTGTAGGGATTCCCATCTTTTCTCTGATAATTGCGTACTCTATCGGAGATTTGCGGGAAACCCACGTCTTTGTCCCACCTTTGCGGACAATCAATTAGAACATCCTAGCTTTGAGACTAATTCTATGCTAGCAGGTCCAAACTCAATGAAAAAACCCCTACGTTGTCCGCTTTCAACACATGCTGGCACAAAACAAGCGGATATATTCCACTTGCTGATATGCCAGCATAACCAAATCTTTGTTCGGATGTTAACATCCATACTAGGACACCTTCACAATTTTACCTTCTTTCGCCTTACATGTAGCATACCATCTGTGAGGCTGTGGATAATGCGGACCTTCTACGCAAAACTGCCCATCTTGAGGTTCTTTCCCTCCAAATGGCCCAGGTTGGTAGTAAGTAACTGGATTATCACCGGTTTCATTGAAAGATGCTACAGCCTGCTTCAAACTCTTCTTTGTTGGGAAGTTTACGTGTGTATACATATGTCCTCCTAGCTTAACGTGGAAAGTATTGATTTTGCCTTAACTCCATGCAAATGCAGGTTAATAGCTGAGCCTTTCTCAGCTTCCCAGCATTGCCGACAACTTCTGCAATCTCCTACACAATCATAGACGATTTCATGATCTTCTCCCCGATTATCCAATTCTTTCACATAAGCTATTGGAAAATCGGTACTTATGGGCATTCCTGCCCAAGCTGAGTAGACTATGTGCATGTTGTCTAGAATCCCAGAGTAGTCCATAGAATATGCCTTAGTAAAGGCAAGGAAGCTAGTTTCTGGGAAAGCATCAGCAACTTCAGTCATTACTCCTACATACTCCTGGTTTGGAATATCTCCTCCTACATGCCACCTGAAAAGGCCAGACGTTCCTAGTTTTCCATGTTTTAGCATATAGATGATGGAATCCCGATAGTTTTTAGGAGAATGTTTGAACATCTCCCAGTTTCTACTCCAAGCTGCCTTAGTTGCTGGGAATCGCCTATAAATAGGGCGAGCGTAGCACAACTCACGACAAAATCCTGAGTTTGGGCAACTTTCCACTGGAACTAGGGAAATGTTGGGTATTCGACCAAGTTTGCTGTTTTTCACTGAGATTTTAACATGTGTCACTAATTTACCCTCCAATCTTGCACTTTCTCCTTGAATACAGCCTTAACTGCTTCTTTCTCTATGAAACTAAGAGAAGCCGCATCAAGTAGGTTGAAAAGATTAGCTTCCAGGTCTTTCACTGATCCTATCATATCATTAGCGAAAGGATCATTAGTTGTGCTACAAAATACGAAACCAT
>CAYXXQ010000590.1:0-1526 GCA_964469075.1 uncultured Rhodobacter sp. | reverse complement strand
TCACCATGATCATCACCCGCAGGATGATGTCAAAAGTCGTGCCCGGCGGCAGGAAATAATTCAGCAAGGTCGAGGCCACAAACAACAGCGTGATCAGCGGCACACCACGAATAAACTCGATAAAGCCAACGCAGATGGATTTGACGATCAACAGGTCAGACTGGCGGCCCAGCGCCAGCAAGATGCCCAAAGGCAAGGACAGGACGATCCCCGTCACCCCGATGACAATCGACAGCATGAAACCGCCAAACTGCGCGCTTTCAACCGGTGTAAACCCGATCCGGCCCACCTCGGCATAGACGTTTTGCAATCCACTTTTGCCGTTCTCATAATTGGCTTCAGCGTCCAGAACCGCCTCAAGGGCGGCCTTGTCCGCACCGGTTACACCGCCCGCGACATCGTCAAGGCTGGCCGATCCGCGAACACTGTCCGGCAGGGCTGCGCGCATGGCCTCGGCATCGGTTTTCAACTGTACGACATCGGCTTTCAGTTCATCAAGATTGCGCGCATTCTCCAGATTTCGAATCGCAGAGTTTTTCAGATTGTCGGCATTTGTCGCCTCGCCCGGGGTTAACGTCCCGCTGTCGAGCTGCGTTTGATAATAGGCGATATCAGCCTCGGTCGACGTGATATAGCTTTGCGTCAGCGGCCCGGCAGATATCCTGTCAAGCATGTCAACCGCAGGCCCGGCCAGCATCAGCCACCAGATGACCGGCAGCAAAATCGCCGCAATCACCGCCCCGAGGGAGCCGATAACTTTAGGCAACAGCGTCATGGCCAGGTAGGCAATGACGAACCCGGCGATCACCGACAGCGGCAGCCAAACGGTTCCGCCCCAGAACAACCAGAACGCCAGAAACGGGTAAAGCCCTGAAAACCATAGCATTTTGCGTGGCAGACCGTTGTAAAGCACCGGCGCAACCGCAACCAGCATCAGCGCAAAGGCCAGGACCGGCCGCCAGTAAAGCTCACTCGGGTAGAACCCAAACAGCAATTGCAGATAGCGTTCCCGGATCACGGCCCAACACGCCCCTTCAACACCTTCACCATAGGTATGGGCGATAGACTCGCGGCACGCGTTCAGGGACGTTGCCGTCCAACTTGACTGGAACACCCAAGGCAGGATGCCGGCCAGAAGCGTATAGATGAAGTAGATCGCCAGCAGCGTCAGGATTGTGTTTGGGATGTTGGAAAACAGATTTTCCCGCGCCCATTTGATCAACCCTTTTTCGGTGATCGGCGGCGTCTGTTCGGGCAACATCTCGGTGCGGACATAGGACAGATCAGTCATTTCACCGCTCCTTCAACTTGATTGAGTTGTTGTACCAGTTCATGAAACTCGACACCGTCAGCGAGATGACAAGGTAACACGCCATCAGCAGCAACAAGCTTTCCATTTCGCGCCCGGTCTGGTTCAGGGTGATCCCCCCCAGCGTGCCGGTCACATCCATATACCCAACCGCGATCGCCAGGGACGAGTTCTTGGTCAGGTTCAGATATTGCGAAATCAGCGGCGGGATGATGAC
>CAYXXQ010000589.1:0-1539 GCA_964469075.1 uncultured Rhodobacter sp. | reverse complement strand
TGTTTTATTTATAAATCCTCGCATTATTTTAACAAAAAACAAGTAAATAACCCTTATTATAAACCATAACATTATAAACAGAGAAGAGAATAAATAAGATAATAAAACCCTATGGTGATAAAATGGAATGTTGTGGAAAAGTAATAAAAAAAAAGGGAGTAATGAAAAGTGGAAATTCTAACTATCAATTATATGAATGCGATTCTTGCGGTTCAGAAAAAATGGAATGCATAGGATTATTATAAAAAAATTAAATTATTTCTTTATTTTGTTAATGATTATTTATTAAATTAGAATTAGTATTAGCAAGTATTTCTTTTCGTACTGATCTATTTACCACATCCTGCCTGGTGTGGCTCTTGCGAAAAATGAGTTGCATGAATCACTCATTTTTCTGATTTTAGTTCGTATCAGTACTAATAATAATAACAATAAGAAAAAGAATAATTATTTATTAAAACAAGCATTCAAACTTTTAACAGCAACTTCTAATTGTCGATCAGTAGGTTCTCGGGTAGTTAATTTTTGAAACAACAAACCAGGAACCACAAAACAATTTAACAATTTATTTTTAGGATATTTAGCTCCAAGTTTTAAAATTTCATAGGACAAACCTGCAATAACTGGAACTAGTGCAAGTCTAGAAACAAATTTAACCCATAAAACATTTGAAGGAATTAAACTAAAAACAATAATACTTAGTGCTAAAACAATTAAAATAAAAGTAGTACCGCAACGACGATGCGCAGTAGGAAATTTTTTCGCATTATCAACAGTTAATTTTTCCCCATTCTCATAACACGCGACAGCCTTATGTTCTGCACCGTGATAACCAAACAAAATTTTAACATCACTCATTAAACTAATAACTAAAATATAAATTACAAAAATACCCACCCGAATAATTCCATCAATTAAATTAAATAAAATTCCTGAAGTGGAAGTTAAATTTGTTAAAAATAAAGGTAGGATAATAAAAAGTCCGATCGCAAAAACAAAAGATACAATCATAGTTAATCCGATTTCTAAAGAAGATAATTTTTCTTCAGCAATATCAATAGATTCATTAGCTGAATAAGTTAAAGCTTTCATACCAAAAACTAGAGTTTCTAATAAAACTAAAATTCCTCTCAACATAGGTAACTGAAATATTTTGTGAGCAAAAAAACGAGAAACTTTTTCCTTCTTAACAGAAATAGTATCATCAGGTTTCCTAACTGCAATGGAAACATTTTTACCCTTCTTCATCATAACTCCTTCAATAACTGCTTGACCACCAACTCCTAACTCAAACCTTTTAGAAATATCGTTTTTAGAAGTTACTTTAATAGACGGATTTAAAGGATTAATTTTAGATTTAGAAGAAGTTTTTTTAGAAACTTTCTTTTTAGAAATCGTTGTAATAGTTTTAGGAGTTTTATTAATTTTCGTAGTTTTAACAGAATTTTTAGAAACAGACTTAACCGGCGTCTTTTTAACAACTTTTTTTGTTGGAGTTTTACGAGTTACCATAAACTCAAAGAAACCGCATTGATATTA
>CAYXXQ010000588.1:0-1541 GCA_964469075.1 uncultured Rhodobacter sp. | reverse complement strand
AGTTTTGAACAAACTTTTTAAACTACCTTGTTTTTTTATTATTTAATAAAAGTATTATGGTGAAATTATATGTATGACTTAATTATTGTTGGTGGAGGACCTGCAGCTTATTCGGCAGGCATTTATGCTGCGCGTTACAACTTAAATATTTTGATTCTTTCAAAACAGCGGGGAGGTTTGGTTACTTCCACTCATCTTCTGGAGAATTGGCCCGGAGAAAAATCCATTACTGGTTTTGATTTGGCTATGAAGTTTGAAAATCATGTAACTGCACTTAATGTTCCTATTAAAGATGAACCTGTTGTTGAAATCAAAAAAGAAAACGATGTTTTTTTAGTAAAAACTGAATCTAATAATTCCTATGAATCTAAAGCAGTTATTTTTGCTACCGGAAGTTCTCATAGAGTTCATCCGGCAAAAGGAGTTGTGGAATTTCATGGTAAAGGCGTTAGTTATTGCGCGACTTGTGATGGAATGTTTTTCAAAGATAAAGTTATTGCAATGATTGGCGGTGGAGATTCTGCCATTAAAGAAGCGGTTATGCTTTCTGAAATTTGTAAAAAAGTTTATGTTGTTGTTCGTAAAGATCAAGTTAAAGCCGAACCAATAAATCTTACAAGACTTGAAAATAAAGTTAAAGAAGGTAAAGCAGAAATTTTGTATAACACTTCTCTGGTTGAAGTTGTCGGAGATAAAAACGTTGAAAAGATTGTTTTTGAAAAAGAAATTAATGGTTCTAAAGAATTAGAAGTTTCCGGAGTGTTTATTGCAATCGGACAAATTCCCCAATCGAGTTTAGCTGAAGAATTAGGTGTTGAAGTAACATCTAGAAAAGAAGTTAAAATTAATAAACTCTGTGAAACAAACGTTCCAGGTTTTTATGCTGCCGGAGATGTAACTGATTTTGGTTTCAAACAAGTAATTACTGCTGCGGCCCAGGGTGCAACTGCGGTGTTTAACGCTTTTGAGTTTCTTCAGAAGTAATTTTTTTTATTTTTATTTCTTTATTTCTTTCACTCCTTGTTCATACTAGCGCTACATTTTTAAATAGAGGAATCTTCGAAAAACCATGGCTAAACTTGAAAGAAAACTAGGATTATTTCAAACAACTGTTGCAGGAGTTGGATATATTTTAGGTGCAGGAATTTATGTTTTAATTGGTGCGGCAAGTGCGTATTCCGGAAATGCTTTGTGGATGTCATTTGTTTTTGCAGCATTGGCGGCTTTACTAACCGGATTAAGTTATGCTGAACTAAGTTCGATGATGCCAAAAGCTTCGGGAGAATATATTTATGGAAAAAAATCTCTAGGACAATTCTGGGGATTTTTTGCAGCAGTATTTATGATATTTTCAGGAATTTTTACTGCATCATCTGTATCTATAGGGTTTAGTAATTATTTTACTTCGATTTTTCATATTAATGGAATTTTACTAATCGCCGCCGGCGCAATAATACTTTTTTCTATAATTAATTGGAAAGGAATAAGCGATAGTTCAAACTTAAACGTTGTATGTACGTTGATAGAATTTTTAGGATTAA
>CAYXXQ010000587.1:0-1543 GCA_964469075.1 uncultured Rhodobacter sp. | reverse complement strand
GATCACACAACTGAGTTATATTCATGAATAATTTCTACTAATAGTTTAGGTGGAACATGAGAATATATAGAAGATATACCAACATGAGTATATGATGTTGTATATAAATGACAGACACATTTGTGAACATATCTAAGTTGAGTAATGATAACAGGATGACAATTAAATACATTAGATTTCACATTAACATGAAATAATGTTTATATGGCAAGAACAGGAAGTTTCTTATGAGACGTATCTCAACAAAGGGTATGAGATTTCAGTATATCATCTATTTATGATTGAGATATTAATGTATGAGATGTTTTAGCACTGATTAACAATGTTGATTATATTTGATGAGGTGGTGCAGTAGAAGATCATGAATACAATCTAAATTGAGATAGTGTGTTCGATAATCTAGATTTATCAGCGTTATTGGATAATTTTGGTCAAACATGACCATATAACTTCAACTGATGAAGTCCTTTATTTGGTACAGGAACTATTTAGTTAGATCTTAGATATATAAAAATATTTTATTTTTTATGAAAAAAATGATTACTATTAAAAAATTGATGTATTTATTTGCTATTGTGTTGTTTCTGTGAACCAGCGCTTCTTTGTCGCAATATTTTTACTATAACACAGGATATGAGACATTGTGATATCAACAATGATGTGCTTGATTCGTATGAGTAAACTTTGATACCGATGGACAGGATGTAAATTGAGGTAGAGTTGCTGCATATTTAGATAAAACTAGACTAATTTATGCTACATGATATGATCTTACTTGAGCTGCTCAATCTAGTTACTTGCAACAATATCTTGTTCAGGCTGTTAGTGTTGGTACATTTACAGATTGGACTGCAAGTTTAACGCCAGTTTGGACTGAAACATGAGCATCTATATATGATGAGATTGATATTCAACGTAATGTTGTTGTCGGTGTTATAAATTGAGATAAAGAATTTGTCCGCTTAAAGATTATACCTATATTTTCAGGTAATTTATATAGTGTTGATTTTGGGTTTCATTATATTTCTTGAGCCGTTGGTAATAACTATACAGCCTTATTTAGTGGTAATACAATTATAGTTGAGGCACAACAAATACCTTATCTTACAGGTACAATAAATATTATTAGAGAACCATGTGAGCCAGACAATTTAGCTCCTGCTATTACTCATACGTATTCTTCTTTAAATTGAGCTACATGAGTTGTTAATAACTGATTAAGTGTTACATTGATAGAATCGGCATGAAGCACAACTGATGTTCCATTTTTTCGAACATGATGATTACCAAATGTTTGAGATTGGACATGATCTTATGGTGGTAATACATCAGCTATAAATACACAATATGGTGTAGATAGTGGTACATTTATAATGACCATTACGGGTGGTAACGCTATAAATGAATCACGAATAATTTCTGAGTTTGGAGTTACACCACAAAATAAAACATGGGAATTTAGAGATAGAGATTATTCTCTTACTAAGACTATATCAGCATTAGATTTCTGAATAGAGCAACCAGTTACAATATATACGGAGGT
>CAYXXQ010000586.1:0-1549 GCA_964469075.1 uncultured Rhodobacter sp. | reverse complement strand
TGCCATGAAAAGCGCTGATCGACGAGGGGCTATGTGATCATCCGGGATGGAACAGATAGGGTTGCCGGTGGAATTCAGCGCTGGCATGTCGATTTTCGCCACGGTAACCTGCCGAAGACCCAAAACCTGACCCTGTGAAAATCAGAAAGACAGCATGATGCAAAGCCCACGTTCCGGCGGAAAAATCCTGATCGAATGCCTGATCAACCAAGGCGTGACCACGGCCTTTGGGGTGCCGGGCGAAAGCTATCTTGACGTGCTGAACGCGCTCTATGACGTCCAGAACCGCTTGCGCATGGTCGTCACCCGACACGAGGGCGGAGCTGCCTTTATGGCCGAGGCGTATGGCAAGCTGACAGGCACCCCCGGCATCTGTTTCGTCACCCGCGGGCCAGGGGCAACCAATGCATCAATCGGGGTGCATACGGCGATGCAGGATAGCAGTCCGATGATCCTGTTTGTCGGCCAGATCGGTCGCAAAATGCGGGATCGCGAGGCGTTTCAGGAAATCGACTACCGAGCGTTTTTTGGCGATATCGCCAAATGGGTGACCGAGATTGACGATGTCAGCCGCATCCCGGAAATCATTTCGCGGGCCTTCACGGTAGCGCAATCCGGGCGTCCAGGCCCGGTGGTGATTGCCTTGCCCGAAGACATGCTGCGCGACGAAAGCGATGTCGCTGCGACCGGGGCGGCGGTGATCGGCGAACCCGCACCTGACCCGGCAGCGCTTGATCAGGCGGTCACGCTTTTGCAGGCCGCGAAACAGCCGTTGGTGATCGTTGGCGGTGGCGGCTGGCAGGCCGCCGGGCGGCTGGCGTTGCGGCGGTTTTTGGATGTGAACAATCTGCCCGGCGTCGCCGCGTTTCGCTATCAGGATCTGATCGACAATGCCTCGGACGCCTACGTCGGTGACGCGGGTGTCGGCATGCCGGGATGCGTCAAAGATATGATTTCCAGCGCAGATCTGATCCTGGGTCTGAACATCAGATTTGGCGAAAGCACAACCGAAGGCTGGTCGCTGCTGGAGGTGCCGCAGATGCGCGCCAAACTGATCCACGCGCATGTTGCCAGCGATGAGATCGGCAAGATCTACCGCCCCGATGTGGCGATCCCGTCAGGGCCAAACCTGCTGATGCACGCGCTTGCCGACAAGGGTGCGCTTGGCAACTGGTCAGACTGGCGCGATCAGGGACGGGCATCCTTTAAGGCAATGCAACGTGCTGCGAAGATGGTCGGGGCTGTGGATATGGTGGAGATCAGCGCCTGGCTGGATGCGCGGCTGGATGCAGATGCGATCATCACCAACGGTGCTGGTAATTTCGCGGTCTGGCCGTCCAGATTTCTGACCTATTCGGGCGGTCGGCGCCTGTTGGCACCGCAAAGCGGGGCGATGGGGGCCGGTGTTCCGGCGGCGATTGCAGCCCTAGCACATGACCAAAAACGCCAGGTTATCTGCTTTGCTGGCGATGGTGATTTTCAGATGACTTTGGCCGAACTCGGGACCGCGTCACAGGAAGGGTTGGAGCCGATAATATTGATCCTTAAC
>CAYXXQ010000585.1:0-1553 GCA_964469075.1 uncultured Rhodobacter sp. | reverse complement strand
ACCGTTTCCAATCACGTCGGTTTCCTGCATGGTTCAGTCCTTTTGGCTGCCGGGTTTCGCAAGCAATTGCGTCAGATGATCCGCCACGCGCAACGCATTGGCGGCGATGGTCAGGCTGGGATTGACACCCATCGAGCTTGGCATGAAAGACGCATCCGCCACGTAAAGATTGTGCACGTCATGCAGCCGACAATCAGGATTGAGAACGCTGGTTTTCGGGTCAGTGCCAAACGCCAGCGTGCCGCAAGGATGGCCGAAATTCAGCTCTGGCCCTCGGTTCAAAAACCAATGCCGCCAGGGCTTGAAGGCCTTGCGGATCGCCCACCGAAAGCGTTTTCGCCGCGCCAGCAATTCGGGTGCAAAGCGGTATTCCACCCGCAATATATCAGGGTCATCGGCATCCATAAGCACGCGATTTTCAGGATAGGGCAAGTCTTCCAGAATGCCGACGAAAATCTTCGCATCACCAAACATCCCAACCGCCAAACGTGCCGGCAATCGCAGCAGCGGCTTCAGCCAAGCCAAGTGCCGCCAGACCGACCGATCAAACGCCAGCGTCAGAAAATGCAGGATCTCACCGTAACGCGCGGTGATCCCCATCGCCTGAATGATGCCAAAACGTTGGCCTTTGACGTGGTAAAGATCACGCAATGTCAAAGACTTACCCGGCCCTTCAAACACCAGATCGCGCTTGGGCCAAAGGGCAAACATCTCGTTCAGGTGAAACATCAGATTGCGACCGACCAGATCTTCGCCATTGCCACAACCCTGCGTCCAGGTGCCTGCAGTCGAGGCCAGCAACAATCGCGGTGACGACAAGGCACCTGCCGCCAGCACGTAAGCACGGGCGCGAAATTGCTGGATCTGGCCGTCAATCTCGGCCTCAACCCAGCTCACCTGATCGGCTTCGCCCTTGATTTCTGTCACTTTGCAATCGGCAATCAGCCTGGCCCGCCCGGTCTCTAAAGCTGGTTCCACCCCGGCAGAGCGACCGTCCATTTTGCAATCCCGAGGGCATTTCACCCCAAGGCATTGCTTGCAGCCCTGCAAGTCCCGGACCGCAGAATGGCCGTGATAAGGATGCAGCCCGGCCGCTTGAAACCCAGCCATCAACTGCTGTTCACCCAGTGGCAGCGGCGCTGGTTCAGCCAGCTTGGAAGGGGGTTGTTTGGACAAAGGATCAGGTGCGCCTGACACATGTAAAAGCCACTCGGCCTCCTGAAAATAGGGCGCGAAGGTGGCATAGGAAACCGGCCAGCCGCCGGTCGAATGCGGGCGGTCCTTGCTGTGATCCAGATCATGCGGTTCAGGCCGTTCCAGGGTCGCGGCGTAAAACACCGACGATCCGCCAACACCTGCCCCGATCGGCGCAAAAAACTGACTGTCGCGGCCATTGATCCGCGCCACCATCGGTTTCGGCCAATAACCCCGTACCTGTCGCGCCACCGGATCGGCCAGCATCGGGTTGAGCCCCTGCCCCTCACCGCGCGCGCCGTTCGGTCCGCGTTCCAGAAACAAAACTGACAGCCCGTTTTCGGCCAGCCGCCGCCCGG
>CAYXXQ010000584.1:0-1555 GCA_964469075.1 uncultured Rhodobacter sp. | reverse complement strand
ACAGCATGCTGTCAGCCCAGATCGCCCCCAACGCGGTGGTCGCGCGCAATCCGGACTTCTGCCAACTTGCCCGGGCCTTTGGCGCGCATGCCAACAAGCCCGCCGATCTGCCCGCGTTTCAGGCGGCGGTCGCGGCGGCACTGGCGGCGGATCGGCCAACCTTAATCCATGTCACCCCGGATATACTGGGCTGACGCCCAAACCCCGGGCGTTACCGCCAGCAGGACACTTTCAGGGTGAAATCTCCGGCCATGAAGGCGATGTCTTCCGGCGCTTCGGCATCAATCGCAGTGGTGCGGCCAACGGCCAGGCCTTCTTTCGTCAACGCGTCGACGATAAGGTCAGCTTTCAGTGCGAAATTGACATATTGCGGCAGGTTCTGGGCCGCAGCCCCGCGCAGCAATTGCATGCCAAGGACGGCCCCGCGATCATCCAGAACCGGCCCGCCAACATCGCCCGCCTCAAGATAGGCCGAGACCCGGATATGCGCGTCATTGCCCAGCATGCCGTTGGTGTCCGTCAGGGTGCCATAGTTCAGCGTCGCCATCTCCATTACTTCTGGGAAGGAAAAACCGCTGACGGTGACTTCGGTGCCGATTTCCGGCACTTCATTGGTGAACAGGGCATAGGATTTCGGCTGGTAAGGCGTGACCGGCAGCAGAATTGCCAACGCATTATCCGGGCCACCGCGCGCATGCAGCTGCATCTCGATCCCATCGCCGACCGTCACTTTGCGGCAGCCAAGCACGTTAGAGGCATGGGTGACGACGACACCCTCGGCATTGACGACAAAGCCCGTCGCTTCCCGCGCAGGGGTTTCGGTTTCAAGGCCGCTGGTCAGATCAAGCGGGCCGTCTTCGCCGCTGTCATAGCCAACGTTTTCGTCCAGCACATAGTCCTCAAGCGGTGTGAAGCTTTCATACATGATGGTGGCGAAAGGCTGCACGACGTCGTCCTGTTCGGGCGGCCAAATCAGGCTGAACCCTTTCAGGATGCCGTTTTCGGTCTTGGCATAAGTGTAGGAGACGACCTCGTCATTGCGGCCTGACAACACGAACCAGTCGCGTTTTAAGGTGCGATAGCCCTCTGGCGGGATGAAATCGAGGGTTTCCATGATGCTGTAAAGCCCGCGCAAATCGTCGGTGCCGCCGACCTGGCTGATCAGCATGACGCGCACGCCGCTGTCATCTTTGGGGCCGTAATGCACGAAAGGCGGCTCAAACCGTTCAAACTGGACCAGACGGCCGGGCACCTGGATCTGAATGCCGGCATCCAGATCGCGGACGATTTCAACGCCCAGCCCTTCCAGAATTTCGGTGTAGCGCTGCTGAAGCAGGGCGACCTGGCCTTCGGTCATATAGCCGGTCGGCTGATAGCCTTCGCGTTCCTGAAACGCCCGGATCGCGGCGCGCGTGCCGGGGCCATAGGCGCCGTCGATGCCGGCCTCGTAATCGCCGGTCCAGACCATATAGGTCTGATATTCCATCCGTTGGTCGCGGGACCATGTCCGCTCCAACCGCCGTGTGGCGTTGAGGTCGGGGTCTTCGATCAGGAC
>CAYXXQ010000583.1:0-1555 GCA_964469075.1 uncultured Rhodobacter sp. | reverse complement strand
GCCGGAGTTGACCCCAACAGTCTGAAGCGGTTGTGGCTGCATCAGGCCAACAAAACCATGAACGATTTCATTGGCCGCAAAGTCCTGGGCCGGGTGCCGGAAGCGGGCGAACAGCCCAACATCCTGCAAGACTATGCCAACACATCATCCGCCGGGTCGATCATTGCGTTTGCCAGGCATTCAGACGACATGAAACCCGGCGATACCGGGGTTATCTGTTCTTTTGGCGCAGGGTATTCGGTGGGATCGGTGTTGATCGAACGCGCGGCTTAACGCCTAAACCACCACATCGCCAACTGCTTCACGCCAGTGCTTGCGACACAGCGAAACATAGGTCTCGTTGCCGCCGATCTGCACCTGCGCGCCGTCTTTCAGGGCCATGTTATCCGGCCCCATCCTGACAACCATCGTCGCCTTCTTGCCGCAATGGCAGATCGTGCGAACCTCGCGCATTTCGTCAGACAGCGCCAACAGCGCGGCGGAGCCTGGAAACAACTCCCCCCGGAAATCGACCCTGAGGCCATAGCACATGATCGGCACGTTCAGATCATCCACTGCGCGCGCCAGTTGCCAGACCTGATCAGTGGTCAGAAACTGCGCTTCGTCAATGAAAATGCAAGCGACTTTGCTGGCCGCCAGACGGGTTTCAATGGTGGCAAACAGATCGTCGTTGACTGTGAACGTGTCCGCCTCAGCTCCAATGCCGATGCGTGACGCAACCCGCCCCTGACCGGCGCGATCATCCAGCTTGGCGGTCAGCAGATAAGTCTCCATGCCCCGCTCCCGATAGTTGTGCGAGGCTTGCAAAAGCACGGTCGATTTGCCGGCATTCATGGTGGAATAGTGAAAGTAAAGCTTGGCCATGCCGGTGTTTTGCCAAGCCGTGATCACAGGATCAAGGGCGAATTCACACCTGTTCACGCGCCCGCAGCAATCCCGGTCGCACTGACGGGATTGCTGGGTGCCGCGCGAGCATCACAACGGCCCTAGAAACGCCTCTCCAAAAAATCGACGTTGCATCAAAAGATGTAATCGCGTACAAGAATACTTAATTAGATGACACCCCCAACTATGGATCCCGATATGAGCGACCAATTAACCGTTGGAACCACCCTGACCCGGACGATCACCGTCGATCCTGACCGCACCATCGACTTCATGGGCGAGGATCTGCGCGTCTACGCCACCCCGTCGCTGATCCGTGACATCGAACACGCCTGCCGCGATCTGATATTTGACCGCGTTCCCAAAGGCGAAGATTCGGTCGGGGTATCGGTGTCGATCACTCATTCGGCCCCAACACTGCTAGGCATGAAAGTCGATGTCACCGCTACCGTGACCGCGATTGATGGCCGCAAAGTTGATTTTGAGGTCACCGCCAGCGATCCCCTGGACCCGATCTGCACGGGGCGTCATCAGCGATTTGTGGTCGACGTCGAACAGACACGCCAAAGGCTGCAAAAAAAGGCCGCCAAAGCCCGGGGGGAATAGCCGTGGCAGACGGGGCGACACCTGACAACCTGACCGGGAAATCGGTATTCTCCTATTGTTACCA
>CAYXXQ010000582.1:0-1558 GCA_964469075.1 uncultured Rhodobacter sp. | reverse complement strand
ATCTTCATAATACAATGGAAATCCAGTAATATATTTTGATAAAGGATGCGGAAAACTTCCATCTACTGAAGGACCTTGCGGATTACCATTGTATTATGAAGATAACGAAGATGCAAATTTAACAGAAAATCTAGGTGAATCAAAACCACAACATGCATGCGATTATTGGAGTGGATGTGAAGATGCCAATATAATAACAAAAGAAATATTTGAATCAAACCCTGGATGCAATATTAAATGTGATCAAGCAGGTTCAGGATTCGAAACAACTGCATTAAAAGATACTGGTTGCACAGCTGATGGTAAATGTAATTTTGATTATGCTGCATCTCCAAGTACAATAGATTTTACTTCTTGGAATGAAAGCAAAAAAACTAAATTTATTACTAAATGTAATAGTGATACAGTTGAAATATTACCAATAGGAGATTGTAAAGGAACTGAATGTACTGAATCTCCAAAAAAGATGAAGTATTCTGCGGCGATGATAAAACTACTGAAGCAATTGGTTACAAGTTTGATCAAATGACTTTAGAACCTGCAGCTTGTTGCGATGGAACAAATGATGATGGAATAACTTTTGCTAATGGAGAATGCGTTCAAGGAACTATTTGTTTAGATACTCCTTCGCCAAAAATTGGTTCAACAAAAACCAGTGAAAATACTCCTATAAAATGCAATGATGGAATTGATAATAATTGTAACGGATGGTTTGATAGAACATCATTTGAATGTTCTGAAATTAAAACTAATGATGGTAGATTAATTTGTGGAATTGGAGGTACAGGAAACCGGGTTAAATGTAGTGCTATGGATGAAATTGCAGGTTATGGTTTAAAATGTATTAACAATGATCCAATTTCTGAAGATTATGGTTTATGTGAATGCGAATATGAAGAAGGAAAAGAAATAGTTTTTGAAAATGATGTTGCGCATATTTGTGTGCCTTCTTATGAAAAAATGCCGTTGGATGGTTTTATTTTTAAATATGAAGGATTGGAAGGAACTTCTTGTTCTAGTTTGAATTGTGTATTAAATTCGATAGATATGTCTTACCAAATAGAATTTTCTGGAGATTCTTATGGGTCCACTAATAATCAAATTACTATTGATTATGTTGATGACGAATTAATATTTACTGCTCTTACTTCAAACACTATTTTAGTAAAATTAGAAAAATTAAATTAATAAAAATAAAAAAATATTTTAATTAATTGTGCCTTTATACATTAACTTGTCGCAGTTTTCTAATGTGTTAATACACTCATAATCTTCATTTTCACAAGCGTTATTGTTTTCACAAAGACCTAAATCCACTTCATAGTTAAGCCCGAGATCCTTATCTTCTAACTCTTCTTGTGTTCTAAAAACGCCAGTTTTTTGTGATATTATTAAAGTGTGTGGAATGTTATGTTTATTTATTCGATAAAGTGTTTTGTTTCCATTTGATTCATCGACTAATTTATCTAAATTGCCTCCAAATAATGCACCTGTTGAATCATTAGTCATTCCAGAATCTTCTCTATTGAATTCAGGTATTTCATATGTTTCATTAATG
>CAYXXQ010000581.1:0-1561 GCA_964469075.1 uncultured Rhodobacter sp. | reverse complement strand
TGATGCCCAGTACAATCCGGCTCCCGCGGTCGAGCGAACCTTGACCGTCGCCAAGAAGACTCTAACTGCCACTGCGGACGACAAGGCGCGCATCTACGGCGTTGCCAACCCCACCTTGACCATCACCTACGCCGGATTTGCGAATAGTGAAGACACGAGTGTCTTGGATGAGCAATTAACTGCGTCGACGTTGGCGGTGCCGACGAGTGCGCCGAGGGACTATGACATCACACTCACAGGCGGCGCCGACGGAAACTACGATCTGACGTTGACGGATGGGACGTTGGCGATCTCGAAGTCCCCTCAAACGATCACGTTTGATGCGTTGTCGGGGAAGACGTATGGGGATGCGGATTTCGAGCTGACGGCGACTGCTGACTCCGCACTGGTGGTGTCGTTTGCGAGTCTAAACGAGGCGGTTGCGACGGTCAGCGGGACGACGGTCACGATCGTTGGGGCGGGGACGGCTAGGATTTGGGCGTCGCAGGCCGGGAATGCGAACTATGAGGCAGCGCCGAACGTGGATCTGGACCTGGTCGTTGCGAGGAAGATGCTGACGGTGAATGCGGACGGCAAGTCGCGGACCTACGGCGCAGCGAACCCGGCCTTCACGGTTCAATACGTGGGGTGGGTTAATGGCGACGCCAAAAGCGTGCTGACGACGGCGCCAACAGCCAGTTGCGCGGCGACGGTCAACAGCCCCGTTGCCAACTACGATATCACGGCAAGCGGCGGGGTGGACGAAGACTATGCGTTCACCTACGTCAACGGGACGCTGAGCGTCACGAAGGCAACAGTGACCGCCACGGCCGATGACAAGGGCCGGAACTACGGCGAGGCCAATCCGACACTCACGACCGGTTACAGCGGGTTCGTCAACGGAGAGGATGAATCGGATCTCGACACGGCACCAACCGCGGCCACGGACGCGATTCCGACCAGTGCGCCGGGAACGTACGACATCACGGTCACCGGCGGGACCGATACGAACTACGACCTCGCGCGTGTCGACGGCAAACTCACGGTCAGCAAAGCGGACCAGACAATCACGTTCAATGCTCTTTCAGGCAAGACCTACGGAAACGGAACGTTCGAGCTGACGGCCGATGCCACATCCCTACTGGACGTCACATTCACCAGTCTCGACGAGGACGTGGCAACGATCACCGGGACGACCGTCACGATCGTGGGGGCCGGCACCGCCACCATTCGCGCGTCACAAGTGGGCGATACGAACTACAGTGCAGCTCCGATTGTGGAGCAGGAGCTGGTCGTCTCCAAGAAGGTTCTGACGGTTACAGCTGACAACAAGAGCCGGACCTATGGTACGATCAATCCGACATTTACCCTTCAGTACGACGATAGTTGGGTTGGTGTGGACTCCGCGGATCACTTGAACGCGCCGCCGACCGCGTCGTGTTTGGCAACGGTCACCAGCCCGGTTGGGACGTATCCGATCGAGCCGGACGGCGGGAGCGACGAGGACTACAGCTTCACCTACGTGGATGGGACGTTGACGGTCACGAAGGCGCCGTTGACGGCCGCCGCGGACAACAAATCG
>CAYXXQ010000580.1:0-1562 GCA_964469075.1 uncultured Rhodobacter sp. | reverse complement strand
GCGCCTTTATTGACCGCGATTTCAACACCACCGATGTTTGCCTGATGATGGATACCGCGCGCATGTCAGAACGCCACAGGGCCGCCTATACCCGCAAATCGGCCAAGAAAACATGAGTGCCGATTGGCATCCGGAAATCGAACTGCCGCCGAAAATGCCGGGCCGGTTGGCTGGGCACTGGCGCTGGTGCGTTTGCTGCTGCTGGCGATTGTGATCTATGGTCTGATGATCCTTCTGGCGGTGGTAAGACTGCTGGAATCGCCGTTCAAAACCCGCAAAGTCTCGCCTTTTGTGGTGCAGTTTGCCTGCAAAATATCGCTGCGGGTGTTGGGGTTTTCGGTCACGGTGCATGGCAGGCCGATGCGCCACCGGGGGGCGATTGTTTCCAATCACGCGTCGTGGCTGGATATATTCGCGCTCAACGCGGCGGCGCGGGTGTTTTTTGTGTCCAAGGCCGAGGTCGATAAATGGCCGGGGATCGGGATGGTTGCGCGCTATACCGGCACCATGTTTATTGAACGCCGCGCCAGCCATGCGAAGATCCAGAAATCACAGTTTGAGGATCGCCTGATGGCCGGGGATAGGCTGTTGTTTTTCCCCGAAGGCACCAGCTCGGATTCGCGCCGGGTGCTGCCGTTCAAATCAACCTTGTTCGCGGCGTTTTTCACCCCGCACCTGATTGACACGATGTGGATTCAGCCGGTCAGCTTAGTCTATCACGCGCCCAATGGCGAAGACCCCAGGTTTTACGGCTGGTGGGGCGAGATGGAGTTTGGCCCGCATTTCATCAGCACCCTTGCGGCCCTGCGCACCGGTGCGGTTGAGGTGGTGTTTCACCCCGAGGTCCGGGTCGGGGATTTCAAGGATCGCAAGGCATTGGCGCAGCATTGCGAACAGGCGACAAGGCGCGGGCTGGAACAGATCATCGGCAAGCCTTAGGTGGCCGATTGAGACCGGTTTTTTGCGTTAGCCAAGCGGCGCAAGAAGATCCTTAAGTGCTGCGACCGGGTTGTCTTCGGCCCAGATTTCGCGGCCAATCCCAAAAAAATCCGTCACCCCGGCCAGTTTTTCCACCTGTGCGGCGTCAAGCCCGCCTTCGGCCACGACGGGCACCTCGATCATTTCTGACCACCACTGAAACAAATCAAAATCGGCAACATCACCGTCGCCCAAGGCCGTGCCAGCGATGGGGCCAAAACAGACGTAATCTGCCCCGGCTTCGCCGGCAGACAGGCCGTTATGCTTGGATGCGCCACAATGCGTGCCGACAATCGCATCCGCCCCCAAAGCCTTGCGAACATCGCGCAACTGGCGCGGCCCGTCAGGCAAATGGCAGCCGTCAAGGCCAAGCGCTTCGACCAGGCGGTAATGCTGCTCAATCACAATCGCCACGTCGCGGGCATGGCAGGTTTCGCGCAACAGATCAGCGGCACGGCTGATGCAGTCTTCGTCCTCAGCCGCCAGGGCCAGGCGGAAACAGGCAACGGGCCTTGCATCCAGCACGGCAGCCAGATCCTGGCTGAAACTGGCCAGTTCGATCACTTTCGGTGAAATCAGATAAA
>CAYXXQ010000579.1:0-1573 GCA_964469075.1 uncultured Rhodobacter sp. | reverse complement strand
CCTGGACAAGAACGTGCTCACGATCCGGGGCACGTTCGCAGACAGAGCCCCTAATGTGGGGTGTTCCCTCACGTACCAGGAATACCGGAGCGGGGACTACGAGCGCTCTTTCACGCTCGGCGACACGATCGACCGTGCAGGCATCCGAGCAACTGCAAAGGACGGCGTGTTGAAGCTGGTCCTACCAAAATCCAAGGAGGTCCAGCCGAGGCGGATCACCGTGAACGCGGGATGACGCTGCGAGAGCCACGGGGCCGCGCATCGGGCTCTGTCACAACACGGCCATCAAGGCCGGGGAGAGCAATTCCAAAGGCGACCCGCGGGGTCGGATGCCTGGGCCACTTCCGGGCTCGGCCCCGCGGCATCACCTCCGGGCCCACGGCGGAGAGACGGCAAAGATAGAGAGAGTGAGAGGCAGTGCAGATGATACGCGTTCGCTGTATTCACAGTACCGTTCTCCCCGGCGAACAGGCCCGAGTTCGTCAGGTGCAGAGCATTTTCCGGGCGAATTTCCCGGATGCGGCCGATGATTACGCCGAGAAGATCCCCGATATGCTCAACCGCCCCTTCGCGTACGGCTACCAGGCGGTTCTGCTCATCGCGGAGGCCCGGCTGGGCAAGGTGAGAGGTTTCTCGCTCTGCCTGTACTTCCCGGAGACCGGCAGCGCCCTGCTCGACTTCCTTGCCGTGGACACCGCACGTCATGGCGGCGGGGTAGGCAGCACTCTCTATGAATCCACCCGCGACTACCTCGGGGACATGGGGGCGCAGGGACTGTACCTGGAGGTCCCCCCCGACGATCCCGAATGCGTCTCCGATCCCGTGATGCTCGCCGAGAATCGCCGACGCCTGCGTTTCTACGAGCACTACGGAGTTCATCCGATCGTGGGCACGGAGTTCGAGCTGCCACTCGGAGAAGGGCCTCCGCCCTGCCTGTTGTTCGACGGGCTCGGCCGCTCGGAGCCCCTTGGCCGGGCCGAAGCCAGGGCTGCCGTGCGTGTCATCCTGCAGAGAAAATACGCCCACATGCTCACGCCGGGCTACGTCGAGCGCGTCGTCGAATCGTTTGTCGACGACCCCGTACGCTTCCGTGCGCCGCAATACGTGGCGTCGGCGAAACAACGCAGCGAGGTCCATGCTGACTGTCCGGCCCGGGAGCTCAGCTATGTGCTCGGTCCGCGGCACTCGATTCACCACGTGAAGGACCGGGGTTACGTGGAGCGCCCCGCCCGTGTCAAAGTGCTGGCAGAGGAGATCACACGCACCGGACTGTTCGTTCCCGTCGAGCCCCGCCGCTTCCACGAGTCTTGGATACGCGCGGTACACGATGCGGACTTTGTCAGCTATCTGAAACGCGTCTGCCGCAACGTGCCCGACACCCACCCCGTCTACCCGTACGTCTTTCCGATCCGGCGCCCGGACCGGCGGCCCCGGGACCTGGCCATGCGTGCAGGCTACTACTGCATCGATACGTTCACGCCGCTGAATTGGAACGCCTACGAAGCCGCGCGGGGAGCGGTCGACGTGGCGCTCACGGCGGCAGAAGAAGTACTCGGAGGCACCCGCTGCGTCT
>CAYXXQ010000578.1:0-1576 GCA_964469075.1 uncultured Rhodobacter sp. | reverse complement strand
TGGACCTCATCGTCTCGCGCTTGCGTTCTTCGGAGATCGTCACATAGAAGATGCCGTCGATCCCTTCGTTAATCAGGCTGTACGGGAATTCCATGTTCCCAAGCATCTGTTCCCCGACCTCGACGCCAGCCACGGCGGGATCGTGGATGAAGTTGACGAAGGCCTTCCCGGGAATCTTCGCCTCCACAATCTCTTTCAGCGCCTGAATAAGCGGAAAGTTGAGGTGCTTGACCAAAATGTTGTGGATGTAGAAGATGTCGCACGACTCCACCACAGGCATGAGTGCATCCACAATCTCCTGCTTGTAGTCCCAGAACTCGTCCGTGACCTCCCCGTTTTCCTCCAGCGCGGCTTCGACACGCCTATTGGCGGGGTACTTGGAGTCAATCTGCGGCAGGTGCACGAAGTCGATACTGGGCAAGAACTTGTCGCCACGAGCAGCAACGACCGTCACCTTGTAGCCGTTGTCAACGAACAGCCGCGCATGCTCCTCAATTACCAACTCGACCCCCCCCATGACCGGGGAGCAACTGTAATGGAGAATACATACTCGCGGTTTGAGCATAGTACGTCACTACCTCTGGGCAGAATTCATAACATCGGGAAGTGCCGGGTTCCGGCGTGATCCGCTTTTTAGTGTAGCCCAATCGAACACGATGTCAACAGTCGCGCCTGGTCAGGCGTTGCGCATCCCGACACCGACGAAGTTGCGCCGCTTACTGGCAGCATCTACGCGCTCGTGTCCTCCTACAGGCGACTGCCAAACGAAGCCGTTCTATCAGCGGTCAAACGAGCGTCGGCCCACCTACTTGAGGATGGCCGTTTCTACTCCAAGTACTGCGCGCGCTCCTTGATCAGGTGTAACAAACAGCGAAGGCGGGGGGAGCTCCTACCGCTCTCCCGACCTCTATTTCCCTACGCACACTCTCTACAACGGCAAGGCGCCATTCCCTGTATGCATGAAGCGCGCCCAAGACAGGCTCCCGGAGGAGCGTTGCATTGGGCGCGCCCATAACAACAGTACGTCATTTCTTTCTTGCAGTCGCAGTCAACGCTTTCGGTGGCCGCCTGAAGGTAACCAGGAACTCTTCCAAGAGATCCTGATGCTTACCTTCCGCGTCCTGTAGCGCCTGTTTCTGCTGAGCCCGGGGAATGCTTGTGTTCCGGAGCGAGATCTCGTCGATGACACGCTTCTGCTGAGACATGTCAGCGACAAGGCGCCCCAGTCCACCATAGTACTCCGAGTACGCCTCGAGCTGGGCCGCCTGCGCCTGGCTCTTCGGCTTCATCGCTTTGGCTTTGTCCGTCAGCCCTCCGTAGTACTTCACATAGTGCTGGTAGAATTGCCAGGGCAAGCCATCCTTCTCGATGAGCTGAAGGAACTCCTGCGCAACTTCTCTTGGCGGACGATTCCGCTTCTTTGGCGCAACTGTTTTGGCCGTCTTTGTCGCGACGGCCCTTCTTGCTGTGGGGACATCCTTTCCTTGAACTGTCCCGCAATGAGTGGCGAACATTCCAGCTACGGAAAGCAGCGCCCACCACCGCGAGATACAGTTCAAGTTGCCGATAGTACGCA
>CAYXXQ010000577.1:0-1579 GCA_964469075.1 uncultured Rhodobacter sp. | reverse complement strand
CCTGATACCGGTTTGCCCGGTTTTGTGGCTTCTGCTAGAGGATTGCAGGGAAATGTCCTTGGATCAAGAAAATTGTTGCTTATGCAACACAAGGGCTTAGCAAAGGCGAGGCATGAAAAATTCTGAAAAACCATCACAGCGCGAAGAATCACGGATCTTCAACGTCCCGATCCGCCGCCTTGCTGCAAGGTTGCAGACATTGGTGCAGCGCGGCGTTCTCAGACCGCACGGCGTGACCATTCAGGAGTGGCGCGTGATGTGGTCACTGGCCCGGGAGGGCGACACCCATCTGCGGGAGTTGGCGCGACGCGCCTCGGTGGATGCCGCCCATGCCAGCCGCCTGCTTAAGAAACTGGAAAGCCGTAACCTGATCAGCCGCGCCACCGATCCCACCGACAGCCGCCGCACGATGTTCCACATTACCGAAGAAGGGCGGCAGTTTTATGAACTGGTCCGGCCCAAAGCGGTCGCTGTAAGTGATGAGTTTCGCAACCTTTATACGGCCACGGAATACCAAACCATGATGTCGCTGATCGACCGCGCCTTACTGCGGGCAGACGAATTGTTGGACAAAGACGTTCCGAACGACGACTGAAACCGGTGCCCCGATCAGGTGCGTGGCGTTCAGCCGAAAGTGACCTCGGCGGCACCGATGCCGGGAAATTCGACCGTGATATGCTGACCGGATTGCACCGGGTGCATCCGGGCGAACGCCCCGCTCATCACCTGATGACCGGCTTTCAAAGGTCGACCACGCTGCGCGAGGTTAGAGGCCAGCCATTGCAACGCTTTCACCGGGGAGCCATAGGCGGCCTGCGCATCGCCAGACGCAACGACTTTACCATCCACCGTCATGTGCATTTCAAGCGACGCCAATTGATCCAAGTCCGGCAGGGCAATCGGCTGGCCGCAAACGTAATAGGATGCCGAGACATTTTCGGCGATGACCGCAGGTATTGAACCTGTCCAGTCCTGCCAGCGGCTGTCTACAATTTCAATTGCCGGGGCGATGGCGGCGATGGCCTCCGCCACCTCCCGCTCGGTCAGGTCTTCCCGGTCGAGGTCTGCTGCCAGGGTCAAACAAATCTCCCCCTCCACACGCGGTTGCGCGTAATCCGGCGCTGCAAGAACATGCCCGGTATCCAGCCGCATATGGCGAAACAACAGCCCTGAAACCGGCTGATCCAGGCCCAATGCTGCCAGATTGCGCCGATCACTTAGCCCGATCTTGCCGCCCGCCATCACGCCACCGTCGCGCGCAATCAGATCAAGCAGCTGATCCTGCACACGAAAGGCGGCTTCAAGCCCAAGATCGGCAGGTAATACGCTTAACGGCGCGATCCGGGTCCGCTGCTGCCAGGCGGACAGGATCGTGGCGGGCAATGCGCTGAGTGTCACTTTGGTTCCTCGGAATTCATGGCAAGTTCCGAAAGGCTACCCGATCCGGGACACATGGTGCCAGACATCAAACGCAAAGCGTTTCTAAAGCGCCAACCACCAGTTCAAGCGGCCTATTGGGTAACATAGCTGTTCCATCCCGGATGATCACATAGCCCCTCGTCGATCAGCGCTTTTCATG
>CAYXXQ010000576.1:0-1584 GCA_964469075.1 uncultured Rhodobacter sp. | reverse complement strand
GGCAGGTGCATCAGTCGAAGCGACGCTTGAACTTTGGGCGTCTTCGTTGCGGGACGTGAAGGCGCGGATGCGGCCGTTGTTCACGCAGGAGCGTGTGGCGGCATCAGCGGGACAGTTTTTGGACGGCTTACTGGGGGAGGAAAGGCGCAAGACGGGATGGATGCGTGCGGAAGCGGCTGGCGATCCCGGTCCTTGGCGGCAACAGGCGATTCTGGGCCGCGGATGTTGGAACGCGGATTCCCTGCGCGATATCGTGCGCGAGTACGCGCTTGAGACGCTGGCTGATCCCGATGCCGTCCTCGTGCTTGATGAGACGGGTTTTCTCAAGCAGGGTAAGGCGTCCTGTGGGGTCGGTCGGCAATATACCGGTTCGGCTGGCAAGGTTACCAATTGCCAGATCGGTGTGTTCGCATCCTATGTTTCCCGGCATGGTCATGCCTTCATCGATAGGGCGCTCTACTTGCCGAAGTCCTGGACGGATAACCGGGGTCGCCTTGCTGCAACCCATGTGCCGGAGAGCGTTCGCTTTGCTACCAAGCCGGCACTGGCACTCACGATGATCGAGGGGGCGATTGCTCAAAACGTGCCGTTTTCCTGGGTGGCGGCCGACAGCGTTTATGGCGTGGGCGACATCGAGATGGCCCTCAAACGCGCAGCCAAGGGCTATGTGCTGGGGGTGAACGCCACCCATTCTTTCCGCTCATGGGGCAAGCCGCTGGCCGTGGCAGGAACGGCGAAAGACATCGCTGAAGCTTTGCCCGAGAGTACATGGCGTCGGCTGTCAGCAGGCGAAGGAACCAAGGGCGCGAGACTACATGACTGGGCCTATCTCGAACTCGCCGATCTTGACGCCGGTGATTTTAACGCAGCTTTCGTCGGCGTCTGGACACGCGGACTGCTGATCCGCCGTAGCATCGCTGACGGTGACCTCGCCTTCTTCTCGACCTGGTGTCCCGTTGGCACGTCTCTAGAAAAACTGGTTACAGTGGAGGGGCATCGTTGGGCGATTGAAGATAGTTTCGAAACCGCCAAAAACGAGTTTGGCCTCGACCACAATGAAACCCGCTCCTGGCATGGCTGGCATCGTCACGTCTCGCTGGTGATGCTCGCTTTCGCGATGATGGCCGTCATCCGCCACCGCGCCAACATCCGTCCTCCGGAACCCCCAAAAACGATGCGGTCGGTAAGGCGCAAGACCGCCAACTGATCCGATGGTCGATGCAGGAAATCCGCCGCATCGCCACCCGCCTCGCACGGCAACAAATTCACCCTGCCCATGTCATCGCATGGTCGCTCTGGCGACGCGCCCATCAGGCCGCAGCCCAACAGGCAAACTTCAGATCAAAAATGCAACTGTAATGCTAGGCCGAAAGTTTATGACCAAAACCTTTCAATCCGGGGTGTCCCGCGTCGTGCGAACGACTATCTAACCGGACATGTTGCGCACTCTATTCATAGCAATCGGGCTCGTCGGAGTTGTGACCGCCTCTGCTGCTGCCGCGTTTGAGCGGACCGCAGATTACGCACGTCTCGACCTGCTCGGCTGGCAAGTGCTTGTCTCGTCGGGGTGGCAAAACGACCCGG
>CAYXXQ010000575.1:0-1603 GCA_964469075.1 uncultured Rhodobacter sp. | reverse complement strand
ATGTTACTATAAACAATGATGAATATACCAATATAGTTTTAAAATATAATATTGATTCTCAGTCATGGGATATATATTCATATTATAATGAATTAAAAATGATGATTAAATATGTTGATAGTGATGGAAAAGAATGGATTGCTGCTGGTGATGGAGATGGACAAGTATTAAAGTTAAATAGTGGTAATACAGATTATATATCTACTACAGCCGTGTTTCCTATACATTGGACCTATGAATCTCAAGACATCGAATTTGAAGGTATGGGAGAAATAAAAGATATTGATAGAGCTAAGATATTTACTAGAAATGTAAGAAATGATTGTAATTTTATGGCTAGAGCGAATAGCAATGATCCAAAGAATTGGGATCCTAAAGGAGTAATCAACGACGATATTGTAGATTTAAAAGGATTGAGTATGAGCGGAAACTATTTCAATTTCAAAATTAACGGATTTACAGACTCAGGACAAGTCAAATTATTAGGATTTGAATTCCCTAGACAATCAACCAAGATTAAAGATAATACGCATGAATAATGATATATACACGTTAGGATTTGACTTAAACCTGAATAAGCTAGTGAGCTCTGGTGTCAATAACGATACAACTCCTGCCAACACGAATTTGTTTTCTAATGGAGTTTCTGCAGGAAGTATTGTATCTGGAAGTATGAATGAAATAATAGATATTGGAGGTTTAGGACAATTAATATTGGATGGTAAAGAACCGTTAATAGAAATGAGAGATGAAAATAATGATAGATTAGTTATTGGTAAAGTAATAGATTTATTTTAAAATTATGGGTGATTGGGGATCTGCAGTATCGCAGAAAGGTTATAATGTTAAGGATTGTGCTGATAGATTTTTAGTGTATAGTTCAGCATTCCAAGATTTAAAAATTTTTAGTTCTAGTTACGTTTCTGCAGTAATACCTGTTGCTGGAAGTAATACTATAACTATAACTCATAATTTAGAATTTTTCGCACCGTTCCTTATAGTTTATAATGGTAGTACGAGTATAGGCACAGATACAGGATATTTCATGACAGATAGTGATAGTTTTCCTTTATATGATACTGGTATAAAAATGTACGAAGATAGATTAGAAATAATAATTCCTGACGATTTCGACGATGTTAATAGCTCAACTAGCGATACAGTTTATTTTACAGTTTACATATTTCTTGAAGATTTCAGCACAATTTTAGAAAATAATATAAATACTAGTATATCTAGTGGAGAAAGTGATGACGATTATGGTTTAAGATTAAGTAAAGATGGTTACAATGTTAAGACATGTACAGATGAGCAATGCATTTTATCAAGTTCATTTTTCAATGCAATAGTACATAAGAAAGGAATACAAGTTTATACTGAAGGCTATACAGTTTCTCATAATTTAGAATATATACCAGGATATTTTGCATTCGTTAAAGAAAGTGGACAATCGTATATAACCGCAAATCAGTATTCACAATATGTATCAGCAACAGAATTAACATTCGATAGTTCTGAAGTGCCAGATGCAACATTTTATTATATTATTTTTAAAGATAAAGTAGTATGATAAAATATTTATTAATTTTATTAATTATATTAA
>CAYXXQ010000574.1:0-1608 GCA_964469075.1 uncultured Rhodobacter sp. | reverse complement strand
CATGGGATTTGGAGCATTTTTGTGTTCCGATCCCGGGGACATTCCAGTATATTTGGCGCATGCTGGACGCCCTCAAATCCCTACCTGATGACCCTTCAGAGCTGAAGGGATTGGTCTCCCAGATGGGTGAGCACATCAAGTCGCAGGCCTACCAGATCGAGAAGCTGAAGAAGGAACTGGCGGCACATCGGAAAGCCCGTTTCGGGGCCAAATCCGAAAGTCTGGATCAGCTGGCTTTCGATCTGCAGGAAGACACCGAGATTGAAGCGGCCGCCGATGCGCAAAAGACAGCACCCACAGGCGATGCGGATGAGGCTACCCCAGCCAAGCGCACCCACAATCGCGCGCCGCTGCCTGACCATCTGGAACGCCAGGACGAGATACTCTCTCCCGGCGACGCCTGCGGCGATTGTGGTGGTGCGCTCAAACAGCTCGGCGAAGATGTCACCGAGGAGTTGGAATATGTCCCCGGCCACTTCTTTGTGAAGCGGTTTGTGCGGCCCCGCATGGCCTGCACCTGCTGCGAGGCTTTCGCCCAGGCCGAGTTGCCCTCGCGCCCGATCACGCGCGGACGCCCAGGCCCGGGTCTGCTCGCCCATGTGCTGGTCGGCAAATATTGTGATCACCTGCCGTTATATCGTCAGTCCGGGATCTATGCCCGGGACAAGGTCGATCTGCATCGCTCCACACTGACCGATTGGGTGGGGCGCTCCACGGCCCTGCTGGAGCCCTTGGCCAACCACATCGGCAAGCTGGTGCGGGCCGGACCGGCGCTGTTCGCCGACGATACCCCCGTCAAAATGCAGACCAAGGGCAAGACCGGAAAGGCCCAAACCGCGCGGCTGTGGAGCTATGTGCGTGACGAACGCCCCTGGCGTGGGCAGGCACCGCCCTGTGCGTGGTATCAATTCAGCGTGGATCGCAAGGGGGAACATCCGGCCAGCCATTTGTCTGGCTACAAAGGGATCGTGCATGCTGACGGTTATACCGGCTTCAACGGCCTGTTCGGAGACGGTAAGGCCAGCGAGCAGGCCTGCATGGTCCATGTGCGCCGCAAATTTGTCGAGGTCTTTGAGAGCGAGGGCTCTGCCATCGCCGAGGAAGCGATCAAACGGATCGCTGCCCTCTATGCCGTGGAAAAAGAGGCCCGCTACAAGCCCGCTGAAGAGCGCAGCGCCCTGCGGCTGGAAAAGGCGAAGCCGGTCTTCGACGATCTCAAAGCATGGCTGCTGCTTCAGTTGCCCAAGATCTCCGGCAAGTCGGCATTGGCCGAGGCCATCCGCTATGCGCTCGGCCGCATGCCCAAGGCCCGTGCATATCTCGAAGACGGGCAGCTGGAACTGGACAACAATATCTGCGAGCGATCAATCAGGCCGGTAACACTTGGCAGGAAAAATTACCTCTTCATGGGATCAAAAGGTGGCGGAGAAGCGGCGGCCATCACCTACACGCTCATCGAGACCGCTCGTATGAACAACGTCGATCCTGAAGCCTGGCTGCGCTGGGTCCTCGCCCGCGTGGCAGACCACAAAATGACCCGCCTCGAAGACCTGATGCCCTGGAACTGGACGGCGGAATAAGTCAACACCAGTCAGACCGGACGCATAC
>CAYXXQ010000573.1:0-1609 GCA_964469075.1 uncultured Rhodobacter sp. | reverse complement strand
CAAGATCGGTACTGTAGCGCGCATCGTGAAGATGCAGGTGTCACCGGAAGGCGCGGTGCAAGCGTTGCTGCAAGGGCAGAAGCGCTTCCAGATTCTGAAAGCGGTAGAACGTGAGGGGACGTTGGTCGCACAGGTTGTCTATCTTGAGGATATCCACGCCGAAGGTGAGGACTCAAAGGCTCTCGGTCTGGCTATCATGGGGACGATGCGTGATCTGATCAAGCACAACCCCCTCTTCTCAGAAGAAATAAAGATGTTCTTGACTAGGGCCGATTGGGGCGACCCTGGCCGACTGGCTGACTTCGCGGTCACCATGACCTCTTCCACACGCGAGGAACTCCAAGAGATTCTGGAGTGTATAGACGTCAAGACAAGGCTTGAGAAGGCATTGTTCTTGCTTCGGAAAGAGTTGGACATCAATGAACTCAAAGAGAAGATTACGCATCAGATTGAGGAGAAGATCTCCAAGCAGCAGCGTGAGTTCTTCCTACGCGAACAGATGAAGGCCATCAAGGAAGAGCTAGGGCTTGAGAAGGACGAGAAGACCGAGGAGATCGAGAAGCATCGAGCACGCCTTGGGGAGCTTGAGCTCCCGAGCGAGGCCAAGGAGCGTATCGAGGAGGAGATCGAGAAACTGAATCTGCTCCCTCCGCAATCGTCTGAGTTTGCGGTCTCCCGCAACTATCTGGAGTGGCTGACCAGCTTGCCGTGGGGGCAGTACTCCGATGACCGCCTTGACATACGGCGTGCCAAGCGGGTTCTGGACAGAGATCATTACGGACTCGAAGATGTCAAATCTCGAATCTTAGAGTTCATCGGCGTGGCAAAACTGAAGGGCTCTGTGGACGGCTCCATCCTTTGTTTGATCGGTCCCCCGGGCGTTGGCAAGACGTCTCTTGGCCGAGGTGTCGCCGAGACCCTTGGCCGCAAGTTCTTCCGATTCTCCCTTGGAGGCATGCGGGACGAAGCAGAGATCAAAGGACACCGTCGCACGTATATCGGGGCTCTGCCCGGCAAGGTTCTGCAGGCGATCAAGACCGTGGGCACATCCAATCCCGTTATTATGCTTGACGAGATCGACAAAGTGGGTGCCTCGTTCCAGGGAGATCCCGCATCAGCATTGCTTGAAGTTCTTGATCCAGAACAAAATGTCTCCTTCCGGGACCATTACTTGGATGTGCCGTTTGACCTCTCCAAAGTCCTGTTCATCGCAACGGCCAACGTTCCCGACACGATTCCCGGCCCGTTGATGGATCGCATGGAAGTGATCCGCCTTTCCGGGTACATAGCCCAGGAGAAGCTCTCCATTGCCCGACGCCATCTTTACCCGAAGCTGCTCCCTCGAAACGGTCTCACAGCTGACGATATCGCTTTCTCAACGGCTGCCTATCGCGCGATCATCACGGGGTATGCCCGCGAGTCCGGCGTACGTGCTTTGGAGAAAGCCATTGGTCGTTGCATGCGGAAGGTTGCGGCGGCTCGAGCGGCAGGAGATGACGAAGGGAAGATCGACGTAACTCCAGAGAAGGTTGAGGGTTTTCTCGGCAAGCCCATTTTTACCGATGACCCATTGATGAAACGTGGCCAAGCTGGCGTTGTCATGGGGTTG
>CAYXXQ010000572.1:0-1610 GCA_964469075.1 uncultured Rhodobacter sp. | reverse complement strand
CGAACCAGCCTTCGAAAAAGCCCGAGAGGCCCGAGACCGAGAAGGCGCGATCGCCAACAATGGTCACGACAGTACCGGATCCCTTGAAAGCCGGATCGTTTAGATTGACGCCACACCTGCTGTCACCCAAAGCAGCATCGCAGCTTGCCTGATACGTCCGCCCGATAGTTTGACCCAAGACATGCGCCAGCGAGCGCATCTCGGCCACGAAATGCAACCGCCCGCGCCGGACCTGACCAATAGCCCCACGGCGCAGCAGCACCCTTTGGCTGGTGTCGGCCCAATTGACCCGCCAGATTTCCACGGTCGCATTGTCCCATCGACCATCAAGAATATCGGTCTCGGTGATGGTGTCGGAGGTCAGCACCCCCTCGGCCTCTTGCGCATCCACCGAAAGATCGGAGCCGCTGCGAATCTCGGAAGCGGTGAAGCCGGACTGAGGTTGAAACGTGGTTGTGTCAAAGATCAGCACAAGATCATGGTCTGTGAAACCGAACACTGCCCCGTCGTTGCGGGTCAGCCGCCAGCACCAGGCCAGCGTAGTGGTGCCGCTATCGAGATGGCTTTGCAGATTGGTCGGTAATTGCTTCATCGCCGGACCTCAATCAGGGGAATGGACGTGATCGAGCCGAGCCGCTCGATATCGTGGGTGACGTCCAACTGGTCGGTGTCAAAACGCACCGGCACGTCAAATTCAAAACCCGCGGTGATCGCGGCACCATTTGCTGGCGGGGCATTGAAGGTGACGATGCCGGTTGTGGTGTCGACGGACCAGTCGCTCGCTTGCACGGCCCCATCGATTGCCACCGTAACGGTCGTAGCCACCGGCTTTAAGATACTGCGGATCCAGCTTTGCGCGCCCGACGCGTAGGTTTTCGTCAGCTGAAACGCCGTAGAGGTGCCATCACCTGTGCCAATCGCCTGATTAATTGCAGCAGGCACGCCCGACGGCAGGCAGGATTTGTAGTCACCCCAATCCTTCCAGCGAAACCCGTAGAGCCGCCCGTTGCGGGCTTCAAAGAATGCCACCACAGCCGCCAGATCATCGGCCCGCCGGACGCCATAAGCCGCATCATAGCGCCGCCGCGAGTTGGCCCAACTGGCGTTGCGTTCCTCGTCGCCGCTTGCCAGCTCGACGATTTGGGTGCGCCGCTCCGGCCCCCCGCGCGCGCCGCGGCTGATATTGTCGGGAAAGCGCACCTCATGAAACGCCATAGTTTACATGCCTCTCCGGCCCATGGCGACCGCACGGGCAATGTCGGTCGAGACTTGCGTGCGCGATTGCCGGAAGCTTTCGGCGTCGCGGGTCTGGATGTTGATGGTGACAGGGGAACCGGCGCTGGCAGCCCCCGCCGCGACTTCGCGCCGGCTCAAGACCCGCTCGCCCTTTTGCAGGATGGCGGGCACCTCGTCTGGTTTGAGACCTGCAAAGCCACCGCTATGCATTCGCGGCGCACCGGCAAAGGCCATGGCCGGTACCATACGTTGCGGCGCAGCGCTCCCAACAATGCCACCAGCATGCAGTACAGGCGCAAAGATGCTGCCGAGATTACCAAGTGCGCCCGACAGGGCATTGGCCAGCGGCCCAAGAATGAATTTTCTGGCCGACA
>CAYXXQ010000571.1:485-1620 GCA_964469075.1 uncultured Rhodobacter sp. | reverse complement strand
TGGTTCAATTACTGTAGACGGCTGGATGCAGTGTTATGATGATTTGGTTGTTTATGATAATTTGCACATTGGGCAAGATATTCATTTCACAGGTGAAGGAAGTATTTGGAACGCTGATATTATCGAAGCATATAATGATATTAGATTTTTGCTCAATTCGACTGATCATTATCACAGATTTTATGGTGGTCAATGGAATCAGAAAATGACTATTGATTATTACGGCAATATTAACAGCAATGCAAGTTGTTGGTTTGACGGAATAAATGGTCGTTCATTATCAATTTCGGGTTCAAAGAATTTCAGGATTGACCACCCCGAAGATGATAAAAAATATCTACAATATGCTGGACTAGAATCTCCCGAAGTGGCTTTGACGATTCGAGGAATTGCAAAACTTGCAAACGGAAAAATAACAGTTATTTTGCCTCATCATTGGGAGCTTGCTACAGAGGAAGGTTTAAATACGTTTCAAATCACTCCATATGGGGACTGTCAGGGGTTGTATGTCGATTCTTCCAATCGATTGAGTTTCACGGTTCACGAATGTGCCGGTGGATTATCCAGTACCGAGTTTTGCTGGCAAGTGTCCGCCATCAGAAAAGGATTTAGCAATTATGAAGTTGAACCATCAAAGGAGGACATTGAAGAACAGGAAATGGAAAGAGTTATTGCATCGGAGGAAGCACGGAAGTCGGAACCCCGAGTTGATAAAACCAAATTCCATAAAAGCCAACAGGACATGACTGTCAAAGAATATGAGGCAAACCAAAAACGGTCTGTTAAGTATTTAGAACTCAAAAAGAAAAAAGACCCAAATTTCAAATTGCCCGTAGAGAAGGTAGCTGAAAAACTGCCAGAAATCGGGAAACCGTGGAAAAAACCACAACTTTTTAAGAGGTAGATCAATGCAAATGTTATCGCAACGAGATCCGCTATGGGGTGAAAAGACCATTGGTAGCACAAACCTCAAGATTAAAGATTTTGGCTGTCTGCTGACGTGTCTTGCTATGATTCTGGGGGTCAAACCAGACGAGGTGGCGAATAGGTTGTATCAAGCAAGCGGGTTGCAGGGTGCGTTGGTTATTTGGTCGAAGATTGATATTGCCTTCCCAAAAGTCCATTTCATCTGGCG
>CAYXXQ010000571.1:0-475 GCA_964469075.1 uncultured Rhodobacter sp. | reverse complement strand
CTTTGGTTTCTTTTGAAAAAAGATGGGATTATTGACCCCTGGACTGTTACAACCAAAAATTATCCACATAAATTGGGCTATGCGATTATTGAAAAAAAAAACGAGTCTAATTCATTACTAAAGGATATTATGACAATGCAAAAAGAAGATGCTTTGCAAGTTTTGCAACACGCCGAGAAGCTCAAAGCACTATTGGCAAGAGGGTACGCCGTCAAACTTGTCAAGGGAACAGAGGTTCTATATCGGCACGGCAAAGAAGTCAAAAGATACAAGAATGCCGAACAATTCAGAGACGATGGTTGGGAATTTGGAGATGAAAGCGTATTATTAACGCTCAAATAAATTAACTAAAAACAGGAGGGTTCCCATGAGTCCGGAATTATGGAGTGGAATTGTAGGGTTATTTGTGCCGTATCTGGTTCAATTTGTCCGAGCAATTGTTAACAAAGAGCAACGCTGGATAGGGTTTGTGATT
>CAYXXQ010000570.1:0-1662 GCA_964469075.1 uncultured Rhodobacter sp. | reverse complement strand
GATGAAGCCGACCAGTCGCGATCTGTCATAGGCCAGGAAAAACCGGTGATACTGGTGTTCTGCCGGTTGAAATCGCCCCATCGAAAACCGGCGTTCGCCGCCGCGCTGCGTGGCCCACTCACTTGAAACCCGCGCCATATCGGCAAGTGGCAGACGCGCGTTTTCGACAAGCGCGATGGAAATGCCCGATTTTTCGGCCAGACGCAATTTGCGACGCAAACTGCGTTTCTTTGGGCCATCAAGTGTGAAGTCCTGGGGGCACAATACAGCCTCTGCACCGATTTGAAAGCGGGTGAAGCCAAGGCTGGCAGCGCATGCGGCGATGTCGGCACTGCATTTGTAAATCACCGGGATGCGATTTTGCTGGGCCGCCTCGCCTATCAAGGTCGCGATCAAATCCGGGTGCGCATTCGCATCGCCCAGCGGGTCAGAAAACTGGATCAACGCATTGCCGCGTGCAGCAACCAAGCTGGCCGCCTGGCCGTCCCGATAGGTCAGCATGTCAAATTCGCCGTCATGGACCAACTTCGCCTCGGCGCGGGGGGCTGTATCAGTCAATTTCAAAAACCGGTGTGGTAAAGGCCTGCAAACCAGCCCGGCCCTGCCATCCTTCGCATGAGAGGCCCTGCGATCCAGCATTTCTGTGGCAGCCAGCAAGCCAGCGGCAATCGCGCCCGGCAGCAGGTAATAAATCACCCGAAACGCCAGAATTGCCGTCAGACAGCTTTCACTTTGCAGGGCTGGCAGCAGGGCAAAACAGGTCAACTCAAACGGGCCGACACCGCCTGGCATGCCCGACAGCAATCCGGCGATGGTCGCGATAAGGAAAACCGGCAGAAACGGGCCGAATTCGATACCGGCGCTGGCGGGCAATAGCAGCCACAGCGCCAGGGCGGCGAAACCCAGGTCAAGCACAGCCAGCGTTGTGACACGCCAGATCGCCAGGATTTTCGGCGCGCCAAGCGACCGCCCCGCCAACCTAAAACGCGGGCGCCACAGACAAAACGCCGTGAAGGCGATCCCGGCCAACATCACCGCAGTCGCAACGGCGGTGACCCCGGACGACAAGTCCATCCAGACAAGGGCAGCCACGGCAGTTAACCATCCGGCAGCTGCCAGGAACGCGGTGGTGACGGCCATTGTCAGAAGTGTAGTGCGGGCCAGTGATATCCGGCCAGGGGCCAGCATTCGCCAGCGCATCACGGCCCCTGTAACAAGGCCAAACCCGACGAGTTGCGCCAGTGCCGTGGCGACAAATCCCGACCGCATCGCATCAACCGGGGTCAAATGCAGTGCGAATCCCCGGCTGACCGGTAGGTCATAGCCTGATACCGCCAGCAGGCTGACAGCACTGGCGCATCCAGCAAGCAGCCATTGCCAGACTGCAATATCCGCGATCCCACGCGCCAACAGGCCAAGGTCAAACCCTTGCAAACGTCCCATCAGCGCCCATAAAAACCATCCGCCGATCAGTAACGCCGGTACGCCGCGCATAAAAGGATGGCTGGCCAATGCCCAGACCTTGCCAGCGCCTTGCCGCGCCAAAACTATGTTTGCACCCATCTTTTTCCCCATTCCACTGGGAAAAGACTGGCCCGGCTCCTTTCAAGAAAGGTTTAACGCGGACCGGCGGTTTGGATCGCATTTTAACGAAAAAGGCCG
>CAYXXQ010000569.1:0-1667 GCA_964469075.1 uncultured Rhodobacter sp. | reverse complement strand
CCTCAAGCGGTTCTGCGAAGGTGTTGGCGAAAATACCATCGACATCGCGAACGCCTCCCGCGCCATCCGCGAAAAAGAAATTAAAGCCTGCGCCGAAGCGGGTGTGACAGACATTATCGAAGTGCGTATCGGCTATGACGGCATCGTCTTTGCCAGCCAGATCAATGGTCCTGCCTATACCGCGTTCCAGCCTGCCGATATCTTCAACGCTCTGGGCTCCAAGGTTCTTGTGAACGGCGCGATTGTCGACAACCCACACGCACAATGGGCAGATTTCAACGCGGACCTCCCAGCAGCAGACATCATGGCCTTCATCCCCGGCACCAAGCACGGCACCCGCGAAGTTTTTGAAGACAAAGTGTTGCTGGAAGGTTGCGAAGCAACTGGCGCTATGGAAGCGATGATGGCCTCTGGCATGTCCGAAGATGACGCGGAAGATGCGTGCATTGACGTACGTCAAGACGGCGCATCCGTAGACATCGACGGTGACTACACAGAAACACTGGCACGTATCGACGCTAACTCAAATGGCATCGGTATCTTTGGTCTGGCGTTCTACGAGAACAACCAAGACAAGCTGAAAGTGGCGACTATGGGCGGTGTTGCACCTTCCACTGAATCCATCTCGACCGGTGAATACCCTGTGTCGCGCCCACTGTTCTTCTACGTGAAGAAAGCGCACATCGGCGTGATACCTGGCCTCAAAGAGTTCGCATCCTTCTTTGTTGCAGACGAGATCGCAGGCCCAGACGGCCCATTGTCCGCATACGGTCTGGTTGCAGACCCAGAGCTGGCGGCGACACAAACCGCCATTGCGGATGAGACAACAATGGGCGGCAACTAAGCCCTGAAACATCGGAGATGGCGCGTGCTGCGCCATCTCCACCTCACAGACCTGATGCCCCTAAATGGGGCATTTCCACATAAACTGTCACGACGATTGGACCCCATATGCCGTTTACATGGCTCATATTGATCCTCGCGGCCATTGCGGTGGTTGGTTATCAAATGGGGCGCAGTCGCGCGTTGAAAAGCGCAGGTGGCGATCGCCGTGAACTTCATTCCTTGCCTGTCTACTACGGCTCTAACGTGGCGATGTGGGCAATCGTGCCCGCAGCTGCAGTGCTCATCATCTGGATGTTGGCGCAGCCGTTTTTTGTGAACTCCCGCGTGCTTGAGACATTGCCCGACACGATGGTGTCTGAGGGCAGCTCCATCGGCCTTGTGATGAGTGATGTGCGCCGCGTTGCTGACGGCCTTGATACCGCAGTGGAGCAGGGCGCGATGAGCCGCGATGAAGCGGCATCCATCAGCACGGAAACATCTAATGTACGCGAACGCCTTGGGGAAGTCGGCGTGGCCCTAGGCTCCGGCGTTAGCCCTGAAGTGTTGAAAGGCGCGCAGCTCTACCGCACACTCAATGCGACGAGTTCGACGTTTATGACGGTGATTGTCCTGCTCATTGCACTGGGTGGGGCCGCCTATGCCTATTCGAGATCAACGGCAAGGTTCCGCGCCCGCAACAACGTTGAGCGGGGCATCTTGGCGCTGTTGATCGCAGCCGCTTCCGTCGCAATTCTGACCACCATCGGCATTTTGTTTGCCTTGCTGTTCAACACCGTCGAGTTCTTCAAACTCTAACCGGCGTCTGACTTCTTTTTCGGCAC
>CAYXXQ010000568.1:0-1668 GCA_964469075.1 uncultured Rhodobacter sp. | reverse complement strand
CCACCTTGACGATCACCAACCCCGACGATGCAACCGGCAAGGGCAATGGCGGGGTTGCGGGCTTTGCCAAGGGTGGCGCGCGGGTGCATCTTGAAGACGTCGGGCCGCAGGAAACCAGGCTGACCTATCAGGTCGAAGCCGCAGTTGGCGGCAAGCTGGCGCAGCTTGGTCAACGGCTGATCAAGTCGACCTCAGAAAAGCTGGCCTTGCAGTTTTTTGACAGCTTTGCCCGCCAGTTCGATGAACCCAGCCCATGACCGATATTTCCCTTGTCGTGAATGGCCAGCAGATCACGGCCCAGGTTGAAAATCGGGTGTTGTTGTCGCAGTTTCTGCGCGAAAATCTTGAGCTGACGGGCACGCATGTTGGTTGTGACACCAGCCAGTGCGGGGCCTGCACGGTGCATCTGAATGGGGAGGCGGTGAAATCCTGCTCGGTCCTGACAGTGGCTTGTGAAGGCATGCAGGTTGAAACCATCGAAGCGATTCAATCGCATCCTTTGCAGGCGGCGATGATCAAGCATCAGGGGCTGCAATGCGGATTTTGTACCCCCGGCGTGATCATGGCGGCGTTGGATCTGATCAAGCGGCACGGCAGCAGCCTGACAAGGGAAACCATTGCTACCGGGCTTTCGGGCAATATCTGCCGTTGCACCGGCTATCGCGGTATGATCGAGGCAATATTCGAGGTGTCGCGCGATGTATGAGACCGAATACGCCCGCCCCAAGACGCTGGATGCGGCTGTGGATCTGCTGCGCGGCGATGAAGATGCCGTTTGCCTGGCGGGCGGGATGACCTATATTCCGACGCTGAAACAACGCCTGGCGATGCCTAGTTTGCTGGTCGATCTGGCGCATGTTTTGCCGCGCGACATTGAAGTGACGGCTGACAGTATCACCATCGGGGCGGGGGCCAGGCATGTCGATGTCCAAACCCATCCCGGTATTCGCAACACCTTGCCGGCTCTTGCCGATCTGGCGGGCGGGATAGGTGATCCGATGGTGCGCAATCGCGGCACGATCGGCGGCTCCCTGGCCAATAACGACCCGGCTGCTGATTATCCGGCGGCGGCTTTGGCGCTTGCGGCTGACATTATGACGACCAGGGGCCAGCACCCTGTTGCGGATTTCTTGACCGGCATGTTTGAAACGGTTTTGGAGCCGGATGAAATCATCACAGCCGTTCGGTTTGCCGTGCCAAAACGCGCCGCCTACAAAAAATTTACGAGCAAAGCATCAGGTTACGCGGTGGCCGGGGTGTTTGTGGCGGCGTTTTCCGATCATGTCCGGGTGGGCGTCACTGGGGCGGCCCCTTTGGCCTTTCGCGCCCATGAATTTGAATATGCGCTGACGAAGGATTCTTCCCTTGAAGCGCTGACGGGTCTTCGGTTTGATCCCGAAACCATGTTGTCGGACATCCACGCCGATGCTGATTATCGCGCCGCACTGACGCTGGAAATGACCCGGCGGGCCGTGAGGGCGATTATCAACCGTTAAGAGACTTAGCAAGCGCCAGCGCCCCAAAAATAGGTCTAAAGATCGTTGCGAATTTCCCAAAGCTCGGGAAAAAATCTATGGTCCGTCACCGCCCGCAGCCAGCCAACCCCAGCTGACCCACCAGTGCCCGGTTTATAGCCGATGATCTTGTGGACCGAGGTGAAATGACGCC
>CAYXXQ010000567.1:0-1672 GCA_964469075.1 uncultured Rhodobacter sp. | reverse complement strand
CATTGCTGATCTCAATTGAAGTGTAGCCTTCTGTCGTCAGATCGGCGATCACATCATCAAGCGGGCCTGCTTGTGCGGCAGTCCCGGCGACCAGCGCAAGCGCGCCAAGGGTAAGAGTGGTTTTCATAAGGTATCTCCTGAATATGCGCAGCATCGCGCCTTTACAGGGACAACCTGATTGCCAATTCAGATGAAATCTATTGGCCCAGGGGTTAGCCGGGCCTCTGTAAACCGGGGGTTTAGGTGCATAAACCAAAGTTTAGGCGCAAATTTCCCTTAGCCACCAGTGTTGATTTCTACCCCAAGCGCCTTGGCAACCGTGAAAATGTCTTTGTCGCCGCGCCCGCACATGTTCATCACCATCAGATGATCCTTGGGCAAATCGCCTGCGATTTTGGCGACATGGCCCAGCGCGTGGCAAGGCTCAAGGGCGGGAATGATGCCTTCGGTTTCGCAACACAACTGGAACGCGGCCAGCGCTTCCTTGTCAGTGATCGAAACATATTCAGCCCGGCCAACGTCATGCAGCCAGCTGTGCTCAGGGCCGATGCCAGGGTAATCAAGGCCCGCCGAAATCGAATAGCCTTCCAGGATCTGCCCGTCATCATCCTGCAAAAGATAGGTGCGGTTGCCATGCAAAACACCAGGCCGCCCACCAGTCAGGGAGGCGCAGTGCTCCATCTTCATGTTGACGCCTTTGCCACCGGCCTCAACCCCGATGATGCGCACTTCCTTGTCGTCAAGAAACGGGTAAAACAGACCCATCGCGTTTGAGCCACCGCCAATGGCGGCGATCAGGCTGTCGGGCAGACGGCCTTCGCGTTCCATCATCTGTTCGCGCACTTCCTTGCCGATGATCGACTGGAAATCCCGGACCATCGCCGGATAGGGATGCGGACCCGCCACGGTGCCGATGCAGTAAAACGTGTTATCAACATAGGTGACCCAGTCGCGCAGCGCGTCGTTCATAGCGTCTTTCAGCGTGCCACGGCCCGAGGTGACGGGCACCACTTTGGCCCCCAGCAGACGCATTCGAAACACGTTTGGGGCCTGGCGTTCAACATCATGCGCGCCCATGTAAACGATGCATTCCAACCCAAAGCGCGCGCAGACAGTGGCTGTGGCCACGCCATGCTGGCCAGCCCCGGTTTCAGCAATAATCCGGGTCTTGCCCATGCGCCGCGCCAGCAGGATCTGGCCCAACACGTTGTTGATTTTGTGGGCACCTGTATGGTTCAGCTCATCGCGTTTCAGATAGATTTTCGCGCCGCCAAAACGATCCGTCAGACGTTCGGCATAATATAGCGGGCTGGGGCGGCCGACATAGTGTTTCCACAGATCGTCCATCTCGGCCCAGAAAACCGGATCGGTCTTGGCCTTTTCATATTCCGCTTCCAGATCAAGGATCAGCGGCATCAGAGTTTCGGATACAAACCGACCGCCGAAATCGCCGAACCGGCCACGCTCATCAGGGCCGGCCATGAAGGAATTGAAAAGATCGTTTGCCATGCTGCGCTCCGTTACAATCCCGCTGTTAATAGGGGGTGCGAACCGTTTTGGCCATGCGAAAAATCGGCGTTTCAGCCTTTTGGCGCGACCGTGACAGACGCCCTGACCCTAGCCCTTGGCTGCTGCCAAAAACTGCTTGATCAGGGCCACGTCCTTGACACCG
>CAYXXQ010000566.1:0-1691 GCA_964469075.1 uncultured Rhodobacter sp. | reverse complement strand
GCTGGTCGTGACCACAAGCTGGGGGCGTCTGGGGCGGTGGCAGGAGATCTATGACCTCGGCACCGCACCGATGATCGACATTCACGGCGGCCTGTCGGAAACCGCCGCGATGCTGGTGCATCGGTCTGATCTGGTGGATATGGACAAGGCGCAGGATTTCGCCTCGGCCCAGTCGGGGCTGGCGGCGCGGTTTGACTGTTTGGGCTATCATAGTGCCTCGGCAAATATTGCCTGGCTGGCGGAAGATTTGAACCCCGATGGCCCGGTCGGGGACGCCAAAAGTGCCACGCGCGCGGCAGGTGAGGCGGACATTATCGCAACGACGGAGGGCTTTTTGACCCTGATGGCGGAGGTTGCGCAAATGCCGCCACCGGTTCGGAACGGTAAAAAAAGTGAATGAAACTATGAGCTTGCTGGCGTAAACGGCGGACCGGTAGCATCGTTAAGCGTTTCGCCTGATTGTTTTCTGGGAAAGCATCGTGCGCCTTTTGTCGCTGGTGCTGTTAGGGGCTGGGGATGTTGATTTTTCTGTTGGTTGCCGCTTAAAAGTCGGATGCCTCCGGCGGGGATATTTTTGAAAGAAAGAAGCAGGAGAAGGGAGGGGCAAACGGCGCTTGCCTTGGGTTGGGACAGACCCTAGGCTTTGGGCGAAATCACCGTTGACCTAGGAGTATTGCATGTCGATTACCCGTCTTCAAAAAGGCCCCAGAATGAGCCAGGCCGTCATTCATGGCGGGGTGATTTATACCGCCGGGCAGGTCGCAAAGGGTGCGACCGTGACCGCGCAGACCGAGGCGATCCTGGCCAATATCGACCGGCTGCTGGCCGAGGCGGGCAGTGACAAGTCAAAGTTGTTGTCGGCCACTTTGTGGATCACTGATATGGCCAATTTCGCCGAAATGAATGCGGTTTGGGATGCCTGGGTTGACCCTGATAACACCCCGGCCCGTGCTGCGACCGAAGCGAAGCTGGCAACCCCGGAATTTCTGGTTGAAATCATGGTCATGGCGGCTGTGTGAAGGGGTTTGCGATGACGCCCGAGGATCATCAGCGCGCAGCCAGGCATCTGGATCATGCTGAACAGGCGCGCCATCAGATCGGTTGTTTCAGCCAGGATTATCCTGGAATGACGATGGCGGATGCCTATGCGATCCAGAACGCCTGGGTTGATTTGAAACGTGCCTCCGGGCGGCAGGTTACCGGGCGCAAGATCGGCCTGACCAGCCGCGCGATGCAAAGCCAGCTTGGGATTGATATCCCCGACAGCGGTGTTTTGTTTGACGACATGTTTTTTGCAAGTGGCGCTGTCATCCCCAAGGACCGGTTCATTGAACCAAGGATCGAGGCCGAGATCGCCTTCATCATGGCCGATGATCTGCATGGGGCTGACTGCACCCCCGCAGATGTTCTGGCCGCAACCGAGGCGGTCGCCGCGGCGCTGGAAATCCTCGACACCCGGATTTTTCGCAAAGACCCGGTGACCGGCAAACCCCGCAGCGTGCTTGACACGATTTCTGACAATGCCGCCAATGCCGGGATCGTGCTTGGGGCGGACCGCTTTGCCCCGTCGGAGGTTGATCTGGTCTGGACTGGCGCGATTGTAAGCCGCAATGGTGTGGTTGAGGAAACCGGCCTCGGGGCCGGGGTTCTGGGCGATCCGCTTCTCAGCATGGCCTGGCTGGCAAACCGGC
>CAYXXQ010000565.1:0-1708 GCA_964469075.1 uncultured Rhodobacter sp. | reverse complement strand
AATTCAAGCCTTGGGAATCCCCTTATGGGGAGGGTTAATGGGTCCTGAGCCTAGTTGAACCGAAATGACGGGTAGGGCTGCCATGTCAGATCGGTAGCGGGGCGTCGGGTTTTGTTTGGTCCATGACGATCTGGCTTTGCACCCTTGCGACCGCTTCATGGGGCAGGAACACCTCGTGTACCAAGGTGTTCAGTTCCGACAGATCGGCGCAATAGACGCGCAGCAGGTAGTCCGCTTCGCCGGTCAGGGTCCAGGCGCTGACGACCTCGGGCCTGGTGCGGATCAGGGTTTGAAAGCTGCGGGCGGATTGCGGCGAATGGGTGACCATCGACACTTGGATGAAGGCCTGCACGTTCAGTCCCAATCGCTTCGGGTCAAGGCGGGCGCTAAAGCCGGTGATATAGCCGTCTTCTTCCAGCCGTTGGCGGCGGCGGCCGGCTTGTGAAGGCGACAGGTTCAGGATCTCGCCCAGCTCCTGCGCTGTGAGTTGGGCGTTGGTTTGCAGGGCTTTCAGAAGCAGGGAATCAGTGTGGTCAAGCATATCAATGCGGGTTTTGTGGGCGATTAGGGCATTTAGCCTGAAAACCACGCAAAATGAAACCCTTTGGCCGCAAGATTGCGCACATCGCGCATCGCGACGCGCGCATAATTGCGCGAACAATCAGTGAAAGGGAAGATCAATGGGACCGTTTCCGCACAACGCCGACGCCTCGGTGATTTCTGAACAGAATCCGGCAGGCACCAATGGTATGGAATTTGTCGAATTCGCACATGAAAACCCGGACGAGTTGCGCGCGCTGTTCACTCGCATGGGCTTTGAGAAAACCGCCCGGCACAAGACCCGCGCGATGGAGCTGTGGCAGCAAGGCGATGCCACCTATGTGATCAATGCCGAGCCGGGATCGATGGGCATGCGGTTTGTAGAGGAACACGGGCCTTGCGCGCCGTCGATGGCCTGGCGTGTGGTTGATGCCAAACACGCCTATGACCGCGCCATCAGCCTGGGCGCAGAACCTTATGATGCTGACGACAAGGTGCTGAACGTGCCCGCGATCAAGGGTATTGGTGGCAGCCTGCTTTATTTCGTCGATACCTATGGCGAAAAGGGGTCACCCTATGCGGCCGAATATGAATTCACCTATCAGGGGGCGGGCAAGCCGAAGGGTGTTGGATTTTACTACCTTGATCACCTGACCCATAACGTCAAACGCGGCAATATGGATACCTGGTTTCGGTTCTATGCCGATATCTTCAACTTCCGCGAAATCCGGTTTTTTGACATCAAAGGCAAGGCAACTGGGCTGTTTTCGCGTGCTCTGACCTCAGCCTGCGGACGTATCCGCATTCCGATCAACGAAAGTGCCGATGCCAGCAGCCAGATCGAGGAATACCTGAAGGAGTATAACGGCGAAGGCATCCAGCATATTGCTTGTGGCAGCGACGATATTTATGCTTCGACCGATGCGATGGCAGCCAATGGCCTGGAATACATGCCAGCCCCGCCGGACATGTACTATAAGATGAGCAAAACGCGGGTTAAAGACCATGAAGAACCGCTGGAAAAGCTGATGAAAAACGGCATTCTGATCGACGGCGAAGGTGTCGTTGGCGGGGGTGAGACTCGGATACTTTTGCAGATATTCTCAAAAACCGTGATCGGGCCGATCTTCTTTGAATTCATCCAACGCAAAGGCGATGACGGCTTTGG
>CAYXXQ010000564.1:0-1728 GCA_964469075.1 uncultured Rhodobacter sp. | reverse complement strand
AAAAGAAACCAATAATTAACAGTTTTAAAAAAGAATACAAAAACATTTATAACTAGACGAAATTTTTGCTGAAATAGTATTAAAATATACTAAAAAAATAATAATCAATTATAGAGGATAAATAAAATGGCTGGAGAAAAACCACATTTAAATGTTGTGTTCATAGGACACGTAGATCACGGTAAATCAACTACTGTGGGAAGAGTAATGTTTGACACAGGTACTGTTGGCGAAGCTGCAATGAGAAAATTAAAAGAAAAAGCTACACAATTAGGTAAAGCTGGATTCGAATTTGCATACGTTATGGATAACTTGATAGAAGAACAAGAAAGAGGAGTAACTATCGATCTTAATCACAAAAAATTAGAATCTGATAAATTTGACTTCACTATTATTGATGCACCAGGTCACAGAGATTTTATTAAAAACATGATCACAGGAGCATCACAAGCAGACGCTGCAGTTTTAGTTGTTGCTGCTAACGATGGAGTTATGGCACAAACAAAAGAACACGTTTTCTTATCTAAAACTTTAGGAGTGGGACAATTTATTGTTGCTATTAACAAAATGGATATCAAAGGTGTTGAATATAGTGAAGATGTATTTAATAAAAGAAAAGAAGAAGTTGGTAAATTATTACAATCCGTAGGATTTAAACTTGACCAAGTAACTTTCCTTCCAATTACTTCCCTTCCAGGAGACAATGTTGTTAAAAAAGGCGATAATATGGCTTGGTTCAAAGGAGATACTCTTTTTGATGCTATGAATAAATTTACTGCACCTGAAAGACCAACAGGTTTACCTTTAAGACTACCTTTACAAGATGTTTATAACATTACAGGTATTGGAGTTGTTCCAGTTGGAAAAGTTGAAACAGGAATTATGAAAATCGGTGACAAAGTTATCGCAGTTCCAGGTAGAAGCGGAAAAGGTATTAGAGGAGAAGTGAAATCTATCGAGATGCACCATGCTCAAGTAAAACAAGCTCAACCAGGAGATAATATTGGATTTTCAGTAAGAGGTTTTGGTAAAAAAGATCTTGCTCGAGGAGATGTTTTAGGTCATGAATCTAACGTTCCTAGTTTAGCTGAAGAATTTGATGCACAAATCGTTGTATTAAATCATCCAAGTGTTGTTACAATTGGTTATACTCCGGTATTCCACATTCATACTGCACAAGTAGCTTGTCAAATTACACAAATTTTGAAAAAACTAAACCCTGCAACTGGAGAAGTTCTTGAAGAGAACCCAGATTTCATCAAAAATGGAGACGCAGCTATAGTAAAAATAAGACCAACTCAACCACTTTGCATCGAACCTCAAAAAGAGATTCCTCAGATGTCAAGGTTTGCAATCAGAGATTCTGGTGCAACTGTTGCTGCTGGTATGTGTATTAGCCTAGTAAAGAAAACTTTAGAATAAAGTTTTTCAATTTTTTTTTATTATTTTTTTATATAGCAAGCCATTGCTTGTTGTAATGAACACCCAAAAAAAAATTCGTGAGATGAAAAAATGTCCAAAGCAAGAATAAAATTAACAAGTAACGATATCACAAAAATCAACTCAGTATGTTCTCACATATCTGCAATTTCTGAAAAGACTGGTGTTCAAATTCGTGGACCTATTCCTTTACCAACAAAAAAATTAAAACTTACTACTCGTAAGACTCCTTGTGGAGAAGGTAAAGCAACTTGGGAACGATATGAAATGCGAATCCATAAAAGATTA
>CAYXXQ010000563.1:0-1742 GCA_964469075.1 uncultured Rhodobacter sp. | reverse complement strand
ATTGGGAGATATCCCTTTGATCACCAACGAGAAAGCCGTCCGCAGCAAGAGCCGCGACTTTTTCTGGTACTCCCCAGTTTTAAAACAGCAACTGGATCATATCACTGCCGAAGCGGTCGTCTGCCCCCGGTCGGAGGCCGAGGTTGTGACAGCCCTGGCCGCTTGTTATGACCTTGATATCCCCGTCACCCCGCGTGGTGGCGGCACTGGCAACTATGCGCAATCCATGCCGCTGGCCGGTGGGATCGTGCTGGATATGACGCTGATGACGGCGATCCATGCGATCACCGATGGCGCAATCCGCTGTGAACCCGGCGCGCTGATCGGCGATCTTGAAATCGAAACCCTGAAACATGGGCAGGAGTTTCGAATGCATCCCAGCACACGTGAGACTGCCAGCATTGGCGGCTTTATCTCAGGCGGGTCGGGGGGTGTCGGCTCCCTCCGGTGGGGGATGCTGGCCGATCCGGGCAACATCCTAAGCCTGCGCATCGCGACCATGGAGGCCTGCCCGCGCCTGCAGGACTTGCAAGGCCAGGACATTGCGCAGGTGCAGCACGCATACGGCGTGACCGGGGTCATAACGCAGGTGGAAATGCCCCTGACCCCGGCCCAGAACTGGGTCGATCTGCTGTTGTCCTTTGACAGCTGGTTTGATTGCGTCGCTGCCGGTTGGGATCTGGCGCGTCGGGACGGGATTTGTCTGAAACAACTGGCAGCGATTGAAGCCCCGGCCCCGCATCGCTATTTCCTGCGCCATCGCAAGTTTCTGGCTGAAGGTGACAGCGTTTTATGTGTGTTGGCCGCGCCAAATGCTGTTAACCCGTTGATAACACGGATAAAAACCGCAGGCGGGCGGGTGTCTTACCGGTCTGACACCGCCACTGCGGAGGATCGCAAAGGCCTGCCGCATCTGCATCATCTTTGCTGGAACCACACAACGTTGAGGGCCCTTAAAGTCGACCCCGCGACCACCTATCTGCAACTTGGGACGCGGGGTAATGATGTCATCGGCTCGGCCCGGGATATTGCGGAAACCGCTCCTGATGAGATTATCAATCATGCTGAGTTTTCGCGCAGTCAGGGTCAGGCCAGGGCCAGTTTTTTGCCGATGGTGAGGTTTACCACTAAGGCGCATCTGGATCAGATCGTGGTCCGGCTTGACGGGCTTGGCATCCCCAACTGGAACCCGCATGCCTACACGCTGGAAGAGGGGAATTATCGAAACCCCGATCCGGCCCAGATCGCGCTGAAACGTCAAAACGACCCTAAAGGCCTGCTGAACCCCGGCAAGCTGATCGGCTGGGATCAGCCGGATTATGTATATGATCCTAAAGGCAATTATCGCTATCCGCATCTGTCGGTGCCGTCATGAAACCGCTGAACCCAGGCATAATCGCAGCGCCCTTTGCTGCCTATTCACATGGTGTCGCGGCCCGTGCTCGCCGGATTTGGCTGGCTTTATGCGCGAAGAATTTGTAGTCGAAATCGAGGCGATAGCGGGGGAAGAATGAGCATACCCAAGAAATACTGGCGCGACATGCCGACAACCGATTTTCGCGACTGTGCCGACTGGATCGCAGTATTGCCGGTGGCAGCGATTGAACAACACGGCCCACACCTGCCGGTCGGGGTTGACAGTTTCATCGCCGAAGGTCTGATCGCGCGCGCCGCCGCTGAATTGCCAGAAGATCTGCCGGTGACGTTCCTGCCGCTGCAACAGGTCGGCAAATCGGACGAGC
>CAYXXQ010000562.1:0-1743 GCA_964469075.1 uncultured Rhodobacter sp. | reverse complement strand
TTGATACTCCCACCACTAAAGTTAGTGGGATTCTTAGCTGATGTCATATTGTCACCTCTAAAGGAACTATCTCGTCCCGATGTATGCTTTTATACAGGCCATACATACCCTTTGATAATATATTTCTTGCCCCAACAATATCTCTATCATTTTTATAGCCACAATTTTGGCATTTAAACACTCTGTCATTAATGTTATTTATTGAGTTGTCTAAACATGACGGGCAGGTTCTTGAAGAATATTCTTCGGAAATTTTATTTAATCCTATTCCATATTCTTCTGATTTATTTTCTATTTTATTATATAATTTATCAAATGACCAGTAGTTGTTTATCATTTGATTGCTTAATTTATTTTTTGATTTTGAGTTCCTAATGTTTTTAACGTCACCAATATATATTTCTGTAATATTTTGTTGTTGTATTATTCTAAATAATTTTGCTACTAAATTATTAAATAAATTATTTTGATAAATTGTTCTTTTATGATATAGTTGTTGTAACTTTTTTGATGTTCTGCGATTTATTTCTGATAATTTTTGTTGTTCTAAAGATATTAGTTTGGTATAATGTTTCCATTGTTTAAAAAATTTATTACTTCCTATTAACTTGTTTAATCCGTTGTTTGAGTATAAACCAAAAATTCTTTTAATTCCTAAATCTATTCCTATCTTGTTATTTATTTGTTTTATCAGTGGTTCTTTTATTTCTATTGTTTGATATAAATAAAATTTTCCTTGTTTATAATGTATTTGGCCACGCTTTTGTAATCCTTTATGTTTTAGTATTCCATTATATTTTATTTTGAATGATTTTAAATTATATTTTTTTCTTAATTGTCTCGATAATGGTATTGTTGTTTTTGTTTTGTTTAAACTATACTGTGAACCGTCTATTACTAAATATGATGGCAGTGTTGTATTTGTTTTTCTGTTCTTTAAATATTTGGGTAGACCTACATTTTTTTGTGTTTTTGATTTTATTAATTTAAATCTGGCATTGTTTGTTTCTCCATATATTTGTAATCTGGGTAATGCATAACTTCTGCCTAATAATTGATAATCATTTTTTTGTTGTATTTTTTGTTGTAAATCATAAAATGATGGAATTTTTTCTTTATTAAAAAATGCTTGTCTAACATTATAGTTGGCAATATTATAAACACAACTACTTAATATTAACATTTCTTTTAATATCTTTTTCTGTGTTTTGTTTGGTTTTAATTCAACCACGTTCGTTCTTTGCATTTTAATTATTCCTTTGTTCTTCTATATATTTTAATATTGTTTTTTCTGAAATATTCCCTATTGTTTCGGCATAATAACTTCTTGTCCAAAGTGAGGGCACTCGTGTTCTTACAATTGATATTTCTTTTCGTAATATTCTTGATGTATATCCTTTTAATTGTTAAACTATCCAATGAACTGCTTGTGTTGGACTGGCACTAATAAACAAATGTATGTGGTCTTTATCAGTTTCCATTTTTTTAATTGTTATATTAATATTTTTTGCTTTTTCTTTTAATAATTGTTTTAATCTAATATCCACATAATCAACTAATAATTTTTTACGATATTTAACACACCAAATAATATGATAATTAATATTATAAACGGTTGTTTTTGATTTTTTCCATCTTTCTATTGCCATTATGTATACACCATGTATCTAATATATAAATGTTGCGGTCTAAATTCTTCCCACCACTAAAGATAGTGGGATTGCTTTAGACATTAATTTTCAT
>CAYXXQ010000561.1:0-1747 GCA_964469075.1 uncultured Rhodobacter sp. | reverse complement strand
AAAAATACAAACCCGTCGGCATGGTCAACCTGGCCACCCTGACCGGCGCGATGGTCATCGCGCTTGGCCATGAAACAGCCGGGGCGTTTTCCAACAATGACGATATTTGCAAAGCTTTCCTGAAAGCCGCCGATGCCGAGGGCGAGGCCGCCTGGCGCCTGCCAATGGCCGAGGCATATGACAAACTGCTGAAATCGCGGATTGCCGATATGAAAAACATCGGCGGCCGCGCAGCAGGCGCGATCACCGCTGCGCAGTTTCTGAAACGCTTTGTCAAAGACGATGTGCCCTGGATCCATCTGGATATTGCCGGGGTTGCTTTGCTGAAATCGGCCAGCGACCTGGCCCCGGAAGGCGCCACCGGCTGGGGCGTGCGCGCCCTTGATCGGTTGATCCGCGACCAGTACGAGGGTTGATGGCTGAGGTCTTATTCTATCACCTGACCCTCAGCCCGCTGGAGGCGGCGCTGCCGGATCTGTTGCATAAATCGCGCGGCCGGGGCTGGAAAGTGCTGGTGCGCGGCGGCGATGCTGGTCGGCTTGGTTGGCTTGACGACAGGCTTTGGGCGACTGGGGACGCGGATTTTCTGCCGCATGGGTTGGCAGGCGGGCCGCATGACGCGGCCCAGCCGATCTTGCTGACCACCAAGACCGACAATCCCAACGCTGCCGACATCCTGTTTGCGGTCGATCAGGCCAAGGTCAGCGCGATTGAGGCCAACAAATTCGCCCGCGTCTGCCTGATGTTTGACGGCAATGACCCGGTTGCCCTTGATCACGCCAGACAACAATGGCGCGTCCTGACCGAGGCTGGCTTGCCTGCGAAATACTGGTCACAGGACTCCGGGTCATGGCAGCAGAAAGCCAGTAAAAACTGTTAGGTACGGACCACTGTTAATGCAAATGTCCGTTGGGGTGGCCCTTAGTCTCGCGACAGGATCAAAGTATCGCCCTGAATTTCCAACCGCGCAAACCGCGACAGATAGCTCATCCCTAAAAGGGAGCCGCCCATCTCACCGTCATTGACCCAAGCGGTGACACCGCGATCCGTGATGTCACCAAAACGCACCTCATCAAGCCGCACCCTTGCGGTTTTAACTTGGCCATTGGCCGTCTGGGCGCTGCCAAAATAGACCAGATTTTCGGCATCAATCCCGACCTTGCTGGCATCCTGACGGCTTAAAACCATATCGGTCGCGCCGGTATCAATCACGAAAACCACATCGGCCCCGTTGATCACCAGCCGCGCATAAAAATGCCGGTCAGCCGCACGTTTCAGCACAATTTTGCCATCATCGACCCGCTGGACCGAGGCTTGTGGCATGACCTGCAAACGCAGCTCATCTTTCAGCCCGTAAAGCACGATCACGCCGCCAAACAGCAACGCCCAAAGCACCATTTGTTGCAGGGTCTTGTTCAGGCGCTGGCGGTTTTGGGCGAAGAACCAGCCGACCACCATCAGGCCCAGCAGAACCAGATAAATCAGATGTCCAACCGAGGTTTCGTCCATCTTTACCCTTCTTTCGCGGCCTCCAGCCGGTCCACCGCCTCAAGCCAAAGCTGTTCGGCTTTTGCCATGCCCGCGACCAGTTCTGCGTGTTTATTTTGCAGCGTCGCCAGCATTGCCGCCTTGCCGGGGCTGTAAAGATCAGGATCGGCCATGCGTTCGCCCAGCTTGGCGTTCATCTGTTCCAACTTGGTGATCCGCGCTTCACATTTTGAGACCTCGGCCTGTAACGGCCCCGTGA
>CAYXXQ010000560.1:0-1751 GCA_964469075.1 uncultured Rhodobacter sp. | reverse complement strand
CTTCTATGCGTTTGCGCCGTTTTACATGGTGTCAGGAGGCATTTTCACGGTGCCCGACGGCCCGTTGAACCTGGCCTCGGCCGTTGCGGTTTACTGGCTGGTCAGGATCGCGGCAACCGAGGGCAAAGCGCCGCTGACATGGTGGTTGTTCACCGGGCTGGCGCTGGCTTTCGCGCTGGGATCAAAATACCAGGCCGCCTGGATTCCCCTGGCAGTTTTGGCGTTTATGATCCTGTCGCCCAAGGGGCGCGGCTGGTTTTTGCAGCCCGGCCCCTGGCTTGGCGGCTTAGTTGGCCTGTTGGGATTGCTGCCGGTTTTGGTCTGGAACATGCAGCACGACTGGGCCTCGTTCGCCTTTCACTCAGCCCGCGCTGGTGGCGGAATAAACCCCGGCAATCTGACGGTGATGCTGGTGGAGCAAATCCTTTATCTGCTGCCACCCACGATCATTATCGCCAGCCTTGGCCTGTGGCACGCAGTTTGGCGACGCCACGACAGCACGATCTTCCTGCTGGCGCTGATCGCCCTGGGACCGATCCTGATCTTCAACTATGTCTATCTGACATCAGGCCTGACCTTCGCCCATTGGACCATGCCGGGTTGGCAGTTCACCCTGCCCTTGGCGGGGTTTTACCTGGCCGAAGCCGTTCACCGCGTTCAGCGTCGGGTGTTCATTTGGACACGGCGCATCCTGCTGGTCCTTTGGGTATTGGTTATGGTGCTGGGGGTGCATGCCAATACTGGCATTCTGACCCGCAGCTTATACGACGCCCCGCCGCGTTGGGACCAGACCTTGTTCATGTTTGATTTCCACGATCTTGGCCCGGTGCTGGATGCGCGCGGTCTTGAGGCCGGGGTGGATGCGTATATGGCCTCAAGCTGGACCTTTGCGGGCTTGCTGGATACGGCCCTTGGCTCAGCAAAACCGATGCAAAGTTACTTCGTGGAAAGTGCGCATCACTATAGCTATCTGTCGGATGCAAAAGTGCGCGGTAAAATCCTTTATATGGAGCCCGCCTATCTGTGGGACAGCGCCCGTGCCGATGCGATGATCTTAAAACGTGCCCAGGCGTTGGATCCGGCGGCGCAGTTATTGCCACCGATTGTGCTGAAACGCGGCCCGCAGCCCTTCATCGCGGTCACGCTGGTATTGCTGAACAAGCTCTGATCCAGCGGTCGGCTATTCCTGCCGCGTGACTTGCGCCATTTGCAAAACTTCGGCCAGCACGCTGACGGCCAGGGTCCGGGCATCGCGCGCCGAAGGCACCAATCCGATGGGCCCGCGCAAACGGTCAAGCCTGGCCGCACTGACGCCAAGGTCTTCCAAAGCGGCAAGGCGGGTGTCGCGGGCGCGCTGGCTGCCTTGTGCCCCGATGTAAAACGCGTCCGAAGCTAGGGCCTGGGCCAGAATCGGTGGTTCCCACTCGTGATCATGGAAGAACAGCACGATGGCTGAGTATGTGTCGACACGCAGATCCCGGGGAAACTCTGCCGACTTGATCTGCCGAGTTTCGCAGCCCGCAGCGGTGCCAAATCCCAGGGTTTCGGGATCGGGTGAGATCAGCACCCCCGAAAATCCCGCCGATCTGACAAGGCCTGCAAAGGTGCTGGCCTCTGGCCCTTTGCCGAAAATGTGAAAGAACAGATCCGGGTTTTGCCGCACCAGAAATCGCGCGCCTTGCCAGCCGGTGTCACCCGCTGCCGCAAGATCAAGATCGCCGGTTTCGGGGTCAATGATCAGGGTTTTCGCC
>CAYXXQ010000559.1:0-1753 GCA_964469075.1 uncultured Rhodobacter sp. | reverse complement strand
CGATCAACCGATCAACCGATCAACCGATCAACCGATCAACCGATCAACCGATCAATCCGGTGGCCTGGCAGAAAGGCCAACCCCCAAAATCACCCAGTCCCGCATTTGGCAATTGAGGCCTCAGCCCCCACCCAGTATAGAGCGGGCATGACCCAGAACCCGACTTCCCTTCGCCCTGATATCGCACCAAAAGCCCGGTTGACTGACACCGCCCGATCCGGGCAGCCAACCATCGGCATGGTCAGCCTTGGCTGCCCCAAGGCACTGGTCGACAGCGAGCGTATCCTGACCCGCCTCAGGGCCGAGGGCTACGCGATCTCGCCAGATTATCAAGGGGCGGATGCCGTCATCGTCAACACCTGCGGCTTTCTGGATAGCGCCAAAGCCGAAAGTCTGGACGCAATTGGCGAGGCGTTAAAGGAAAACGGTCGCGTCATCGTCACCGGCTGCCTGGGGGCGGAACCAGATTTTATCCGCGAACACCATCCAAAAATCCTCGCCGTCACTGGCCCGCAACAGTATGAACAAGTGCTTGACGCCGTCCATGCCAGCGTGCCGCCAGATCCCGATCCCTTCATTGATCTGCTGCCCGCAACCGGCGTTTCACTGACGCCGCGCCACTATAGCTATCTGAAGATTTCTGAGGGCTGCAACCACCACTGCAAGTTCTGCATCATCCCGGATATGCGTGGCCGCCTGGTCAGCCGTCCGGCCCATGCCGTGCTGCGCGAGGCGGAAAAACTGGTTGAAAACGGCGTCAAGGAACTGCTTGTGATCAGCCAGGATACCTCTGCTTACGGCGTTGATATAAAACACAAAACAGAACGCGACCACCGCGCCCAAATCACCGATCTGGCGCGCGATCTCGGCCAACTTGACGCCTGGGTGCGCCTGCATTACGTCTACCCCTACCCGCATGTGCGTGACCTGATCCCGCTGATGGTAGACGGCCTGATCTTGCCTTATCTCGACATCCCGTTCCAGCATTCCCACCCCGACGTTTTGCGCCGCATGGCTCGCCCGGCCGCCAGCGCCAAAACCCTTGACGAGATCGCAAACTGGCGCGTAACCTGCCCTGACATCACCCTACGATCGACCTTCATCGTCGGCTATCCCGGCGAATCCGAGGCCGAGTTCCAACACCTGCTCGACTGGCTGGATCAGGCCCAACTGGACCGCGTCGGCTGCTTTCAATACGAAAACGTCAAAGGCGCACGATCAAACGCCCTGCCGGATCATGTGCCGGATGCGGTCAAACTAGATCGCTGGGAGCGCTTCATGCAGAAAGCCCAGGCCATTTCGGCAGCGAAACTGTCCACCAAAGTTGGCCAAACGCTTGATGTCATCGTGGACGAGGTCGACCATCAGGGGGCCACTTGCCGCACCAAAGCCGACGCACCCGAAATCGACGGCAACCTGTTCATCGACGAAGGGTTCGAAGGGCTGAAGCCGGGCGATATCGTGCAGGTTGTGGTGGATGAGGCCGGGGAGTATGATTTGTGGGGTAAACTCCAACTTTAGCGTCTGCAATCTGGGGAGTATTCGGGGCTCTGTGTATGGGGTTTGGCCCGTGCTGTTCAGACGGATCATCTGTTGAACTGTTCAGTTAAAGGACATCTAGCGCAGGGTGGGCAAGACCACCCACCACTTCGGTCAAATGGTGGGCAGGGCTGCCCACCCTAAATGGCTGTCGGCCCAGAGAGTGTCCGAACTTTTGTGTATGAGTAATTTGGCCCATGCTTCCAAACTGAAG
>CAYXXQ010000558.1:0-1757 GCA_964469075.1 uncultured Rhodobacter sp. | reverse complement strand
CCCCTGCTTTCGTGACTGGTCGCGTGCTAACCCATGTCGTCCTGCTGAACCTAACGCACCACCCGCAGCCCCTCCTGCTTGATATGCACCACCAATAGCGGCTCCTTTCGCTGCCAATGCCGTCTGCGCTCCCAGATCATCTCCAATTCCGTCAATCCATTTGAACACACGTGCCGGGAACACATTGATCAGGCTAAACGACCAATCGATAATGATGACATAGAGAACCGCAACGAAGAGGGTCAGCACTGTCATTACAAGAATGCCTGACAGGCTGCCAAAGGCGCCCGGATCTGAGGCCATTTGCGAGCTGAGTGCCGCGAACAGCATCCCGTTCAAGAAAAACGCACCAATCCGAAACATGATCATGCCAAGCAGAAAGCCGAAAACCATCAACATCGGTGTCAGAAACAGCATGAGCAATAATGACCAGCCCTTACGCGCGATGTTTGATGAAATGCCATGCCCATCCATCGACAGCATCGCGACGGCCCACAGTGGGGCGGCAAACACCGCCTCGATGACCAGCAACATGAACGCCAGCACGGCGATCAGCCATATCACGGATGGAAGATACGGCAGGATGAAGCCGATGAAGATCGCGGCAAATATCCCGACTTGAAACAACCCACTGGTCATCGACGCAATCGTGGAAGAAATCCCCCCAACAAAGGGCAACGCAGACGCTGCCGCCAAGACGCCAATGACGATCACCGCATAGGCGAGGAACGTCGTTGAGTACGCCATCAAGCCGATCATCGGATCAACGGTGATTTGCTGAGGTGAAAGTAACCGTATCCCTGCCAGAAGGTTTGTAGGCGGTGGGAGGAAGTTTTCTGGCGATGAGGCGTCGTCCCCTGCATAGGCGCGCTCTGTGATGAACTCTCGCAGTCCCGCCCGAGAGGCGGCCTCGTTCCAAGCGGACACGCTCGCATTGTAGCCCGCACCGATACTGGCGAGGATCTTTTGCGCATCGCGGTCCGCGTTGCTGCTGAACCAATAGGATTGGCCCAACTCTGCTGCCAACGTGCGCTCGGTCCCACCATTCATTGTAGTGGAAATCAATGTACCCGGCGTCGCGGTCGGAAACATGCCTGCGACAGCGTTCGCATCGCCCGATATTTTGCTGATGAGCATGTAATACGACCCGGCCATCATCCAACCGCCAGTCCTTAAATCTCCTGCAATTGCCGTTGGCGCAGACAGTGCGCCCGCTCCGTCTGAGCCGATGGCCTGTATCTGCTGCGTGATTGGGGTACCGCTTTCGTTTTGTACCAGCTGCGATAACGCATTGGGATTTACAATCGGATAGACGATGGCCGAATGCTGATCGCGCAGACTGCGCATCATTGCGCCAAGAGGCGGAATGTCACCCGAAGTAATCGGGTCTCTCGTCGATATCTTTGATGCTATTTGCTCCGCCGGACCCCGCATCTGTCCGCGCAGATTATCGACTAGTAGCTCCATCTGAGCGTTGATCGCCGCCATATTGGTGCCTGGGCTCACGCGTTTCAGGGCCGCAGTGGCGGGGGGCAACGTGACCGACCCGCAAGCGCTGGTGATATTCGGCGTCGAATAGGTCAGAATACGCGGAGTATAGGCGTCGATCTCGTCCGATGCGTTTGAGTTGGGAAGGTCAGACCAGATCCCGCCGCTGACTTGTTGCAGGGCGCCGCCTTTTGCGACCTCAAAGTTGTAGGCCGCACGGCAGAATTCCATGCGCCAAAGCTGCTGCAAAAACCGTGCGTCGGCGGACA
>CAYXXQ010000557.1:0-1757 GCA_964469075.1 uncultured Rhodobacter sp. | reverse complement strand
ACCACGATCTTGCTGGGGACATTGGGCTTTTTCGGCCTTGGCCTTGGCTCGGAAAGCCCGGATTGGGGATCGACGATCAATGACGGGCGCAAGTTGCTGTCGGTCTATGTCCACCCCGCCCTGCCCCCGGCCCTAAGCCTGATGAGTATGGTTTTGGGTCTGAACCTGCTGGCCGATGGCCTGCGTGAAGAATCATTGAAAGATTAAGGGAGGCGATCATGGCTAAATGGGATTATGACGGCCCAATCCTTGAGATCGAAAACCTTTCGATTTCATTCTTCACACGTCTGCGGGAAATCCCGGCTGTGATGGATTTCAGTTGCACCGTGATGCCGGGCGAGGCGATGGGCCTTGTCGGGGAAAGCGGTTGCGGCAAATCCACCGTCGCCCTTGGGGTGATGCAGGATCTGGGCGTAAATGGCCGGGTCGTAGGCGGCACCATCAAGTTCAAGGGCCGCGATCTGAACCTGATGTCTAGCGAAGAGCTGCGCGATCTGCGCGGCAGTGAAATCGCGATGATCTATCAGGAGCCGATGGCCTCGTTGAACCCGGCGATGAAAATCGGCCAGCAACTGGCCGAAGTGCCGATGATCCACGAAGGAAAATCGCACGCCGAGGCCTGGGAAATGGCACGGCAAGTGGTCGAAGACGTCCGCCTGCCGGACCCTGAACGCATCCTGAAGGCCTTTCCGCATCAGTTGTCAGGGGGGCAGCAACAGCGGATCGTGATCGCGATGGCGCTTATGTCCAAACCCTCGCTGCTGATCCTGGATGAGCCGACAACCGCCCTTGATGTGACGGTCGAAGCGGGGATCGTTGATCTGGTCAAGGCGCTTGGCGAAAAATACGGCACCTCGATGCTGTTCATCAGTCACAATCTGGGTCTGGTGATGGATGTCTGCGACCGGCTTTGCGTGATGTATTCCGGCGAAGCGGTCGAAACCGGCTCAATCAAAGACGTGTTTGACAAGATGCAGCACCCCTATACCCAGGCGCTGTTCCGGTCGATCCCGCTGCCGGGGGCTGACAAAAACAGCCAGCCATTGGTGGCCATTCCCGGCAACTTCCCGCTGCCGCATGAACGCCCCAACGGCTGCAATTTCGGGCCGCGCTGTGACTATTATCAGGATGGTCTTTGCAATGCCGCCGAGATCAAGATGCAGCCGATTGCCGGGGATGAACGACATGACAGCCGCTGTCTCAGAATTGACGACATCGACTGGAATGCCCCCCTTGCCGCCGTTGTCCAGCAGGAAAGCGCTGAAAAGGGTGAAGTTGTTCTGAAGCTTGAGAACCTTAAGAAATACTATGAGGTTGCGGCGAATGCCTTGTTCGGCTCCTCCGGGGCGACCAAGGTGGTGAAGGCTAACGAGACCCTCAGCTTTGAAGCGCGCGAGGGGGAAACCCTGGCGATTGTGGGCGAATCCGGATGCGGTAAATCCACCTTTGCCAAGGTGCTGATGGGGCTGGAAACCGCCACGGACGGCTCGATCCAGATGTTCGGCGAAGAGATCGGCAATGTGCCGATCCAGGACCGTGACACCAAGACCGTCAGCTCGGTTCAGATGGTGTTCCAGAACCCGTTTGATACCCTCAACCCGTCGATGACGGTGGGGCGGCAAATCGTGCGGGCACTGGAGATTTTTGGCATAGGCGACAACAATTCCGAACGCTGGGCGCATATGCTGGAGCTGCTGGATCTGGTGAAACTGCCGCGCGAATTTGCGACAAGGATGCCACGGCAATTGTCGGGTGGA
>CAYXXQ010000556.1:0-1766 GCA_964469075.1 uncultured Rhodobacter sp. | reverse complement strand
TTTCCTATTGCAGAAAAAATGTGAGAAACTTCATAATATTTTTTGAAACATTATAAGATAAATTTTTAACGGTAGAATCATTAATTCTTAAAACACAATCAGCAGAAACAATTAAAGAACTGTTTGTTGCATTAGTATAATTCGCAAAGAACAATATAGAAGTTCCTGCACCTAAATTTTCCGTATAAAATGGTTTAAAAGAATCAGTCTCATCCCAAATACTCAAAGCAGAATTAGCACCAACAGAATAATTACTAAAATGAGAAACATTAAACTTAATGAAAGGATAAGAGTAAGATAAAATATTACAATCAGAACAACCAACCCCATCTTCATAAATGACAGGTTCGTAAGTGAACACAGAAGTTGTTTGATATAAACTAACATTAGCAGAATGATTCAATTCGGAACTTGCAGTTGAATTTACAAAAATATAATTATTAGATAAAACTATATTGTCTGCAAGATTAGAAGCAGAACTTAAAGACTCTAAATAATCTATTGAACCAATAATCGAAGTTAAAGATGTTAAACCAGTATAAGAAGATCCAGTATCTGAGAAAGAATCAGAATAATTAATTGAAATTCTATCCGCAGTTGTTAAAGTTGTTGAAGACAAATTAATATTAGACGCATTCAATATTGCATTGTTAGAAAAAATTGCTCTATCTTCAATAGTTATATTATTGAAAGTAAAAACATTTGAATTTTTAAAACCTGAAAAAGATAATACTTCTGAAGCATTAAACTCAACACCTCTAGCATAAATATTGTAATCGTTAGTATCAACAGCAACAAAACTTCCAGACTGATGCTCATCAGAAATATAAGCACCACTAAAAACAACAGTAGGCCTATTAACATCAACACCAGAAAAATTAAAATCAAAAACATTAGCATACAAAGCAACACGACCACCAGAACCCGCACCAGAAAAAGTATTACTATAAAGATAACGACTAGAACCACCAACCGCAGAAATAGAACCCACACCAGAAAAATTATCAGCAATAACATAAACAGAACCACCAGAACCCGAACCAGGAGTTGCATAAGAATAAGCAGAATTCCAATAACCACGATCACCATCAGAAGAAAAACCACCATCCAAAACTAAAGTATCAGAAACATTAACAAAAATAATACCCCCACCATTACCACCATAACAATAACTATTATAACAAACTCCACCACCAGAACCCTTAAACAAAGGATGCCAAACAGAACCATAAGAAGAACCACCAACAAAATAATTTAAAGGAGAACCACCAACACCTTCACCACCAACACCACCATAAGCACCACCAGAAGAACCAGTATAGTAAACAGTAGACTTAGTACCTGCCCCAGGACCAGAACCCTCACCAAAACCAAGAGAATCAGCAGAAATAAAAGAACCAGAATCAACAGTCAAATTAATCGCAGTAATATTATAATTGTTTGTTATTAAAGTTGAAGAGTTATTAATAATGATAGTTGTACAATTGATATTTTGAGTTAATTCATAATTTGAAGACATAATCCAATTACTAGTTATTTGTGATTCGCCACAATTAGGATAAGGAGATTCGATAATAGTAATATTATTTGAACAAACTTTATCAGCATAATTATACCCATCATAAGCATAAACACAAACACTCCAATTATCTCCGGCAGTAGTTAAAGAATAATTAAGATTAAAAATATCGTTGTAAGTTAAATTATGAACCCCATTCAAATACCATTCAGAATAATTTGAAACAATAGAACTATCACTATCTGAA
>CAYXXQ010000555.1:0-1786 GCA_964469075.1 uncultured Rhodobacter sp. | reverse complement strand
CGGGCTGTGGCTGCTGGCAAGCCCGGTTGCACTTTGATCTAGTGCTTTGCTCTGGCGGTTTGACCAACGGGTCAAACACTTATCTGGACTTTTGGGCGGGCTGGCCGCAGTCTTTGCGCAAAAGAAGGCCCGCCCAAAGGGTCCGAAACCGCAACAGTTTGGGAGTTGACTGAAATGGTATCGAAAAAATTAGCAGATCTGAAACCGACCCGCCGCAGCGTTCTTAGCGGCATTGCCGCCGCTGGCGCGACCACGGCACTGCCTGGCTTCACGCCTTACGTTCAGGCCCAAAGTTCCGAGCCGATCCGGATCGGTTTTCAGGTCCACCGCACCGGCATCGGCGCTGCTTATGGCCGCTGGTATGACCGCACCACCACGGCTGCGGTCAAGGTGATCAATGACGCAGGCGGCATCAATGGCCGCCCGGTTGAAATCATCGCCGAAGACGACGGCACCGACCCGAAACGCGGCGCCGAAGTGGTGGAGAAATTCGCCACACACCATAAGGCCGACATCGCGTTTGGCACCTTGTTCAGCCATGTCGTCATCGGCTCGGCCCCGCGCGCGGGGGAGTTGAAAATGCCTTATTTTGTGGTGTCCGAAGGCCATCACGTCGCCAGTGGTATGCTGAACCGCTATACCTTGCAGCCGGGCATTACCGATGTGAAAAGCCAGGTGCAGGCGATGGCGCCGTTTGTGGCCGGTAATCTGGGCAAGAAAGTCACGATGATCTTCCCGGATTTCGCCTTTGGCCATGATCACCGCGACTATTTTAGTGCGGCGATCGAAGCCCAAGGCGGTGAAGTGGTGGCCAAGATCGCGATCCCGCCTTCGGAAACCTCGTTCACCAAATATTTCCCGAAAATCCCGCGCAATACCGATGTCGTTTACCACGTCATGGTCGGCCCAGCGGTTCTGACATTCGTCAAGGAAATGGGGGAGTTCTTCGGTTCAAGTCGGCCCGAGATTTTCGGCTTCATCGACTCGCTGGAAGCGGTCGATCTAGCGACGCCGGGACTGGAGTTTCTGGAAGGTACGTATTTTTGGGAAGGCAACCCGCGCTATGCCCAGGCCAACCAGTCCGAGCATGACAAGTTCTTCCGCGCCGCCGTCGGGGTGGATGAAAACGGCGCGTCGGTCAGCGACTCCAAGGACGTGTCGACCTACGCGCATATGTTCGGCTGCTGGGAGACCCTGCATGTCGTCAAGGCCGGGATGGAGGCTGCGAATTACCAAGGCCCGGGGGATCGCGCCAAACTGATCGAAGCGGTCGAGGCGATGAGCGATATCCCCGCAAGCCAGGCGCATCCGCAGGGTGCCAAGCTGTTCAACGGCAAGACGCACCAGACCTTTGGCCACCAATATATCAGCCAGGTCAAAGACAGCCGGTTGGTGGTGCGGCACACAACCTCGATCGAGGATACGCTTTATCCCGACGAGGTTGATTACACCACGCAGGCCTTTTAAGGCCCCTAAAGCTGCGAAAAGGCGGCGCGGTCCCGGCAGTCGGGCGCGCCGCCCATCCGCCAGAACAGGCTTGATCCTTACATGGAATTCGGACCCCATCTGATATTGGCGATCCTGGAAGGGTTGGTCGAAGCCTCGGTCCTGACGCTGACGGCGTTGGGGTTGTCGCTGGTGTTCGGCGTGATGCGAGTTGTCAACGTCGCACATGGTGAGTTTTTCATGCTGGGGGCCGTCTTTGCTTACGGCGTCGCCAGCGCGCTTGGCGGCAGCGCGGTTGTGGGCTTTGTTGCGGCCCTGATCATCGCACCTTTGCTGGTTG
>CAYXXQ010000554.1:0-1806 GCA_964469075.1 uncultured Rhodobacter sp. | reverse complement strand
TACGGAGACTTGGTCTGGATGACTTCGTCCTCGGTGCAGATCCATTCCAGTGCGGAATCATGCGCCATCATCACGATTTCGTCGTCCTCGACCACCTGTGAGGAGTGGACCGTGGTGACGATCACAGCATGATCCGGCACCTTGTTCAATTCACGGAAAATCCCCAATTCGAGATCAGCGAAGCCGCCGCCCTTGCCCGTGCGCCCGCCAATGCGGGTGACACCGACACAGCCCACAACGATTACGTCCATCGGTTGAATCTCTTGGAAACTGACCGGTTGGCCATGTTCCACCGCGCCTTGCGAGGTCGCGGCAAGCTCGAATTGGACGCCGTCCGCCTCTAGCTTTGCCGGGTCGAGCAACACGAATGGAAATCCCTCGACCAGTTCTGGAACCGGCGTATACAGCAGCTTGCCATCGTACAGTGCCCGCAGCCGTACAGGGATCTGGGGTGGGTCGGGATTGCATTTGATGACTTTGGCGCTCTTCCAGAAGTCCAGTTCAGACAGTCGCTTTGCTGCTAGATCGGCTCCGACGAAGTTTGGAATACGACTCCAAGCGGGACCGACATTCTGGCCTTCGTCTTCAAGCAACTTCCAAATTTTGTCCCGGATCACGTCCTTTTCAGAGCTACGTCCAGCCCAACGGCCTTGTTTGGTTTGATTTTCAACGCTCATGACGTTGAGCCTCCTCTTTTTTCGCATCGGCCATCAGGGAAGACGCCCTGCTTGGCTTACGTTTGGTAAAAGAAGGGTGACCAGAATCGACCATTAGTGAAAGTTGTCATTGATGAAGAACTCTATATGGTATTGCTTATGATGTGGCGGTAACAAGACGCAAATGCGCTTTGCCGACCATAACTGCGCAAGATGCTGGCTATTGCAAATCTCGCGCTATGCGGATCATTTCCGCCCTCAGCCAGCGATTCATCGGCGATGCCTGCGCCCGTTCATGCCATAACAGATAAAACCGCATCTTGCCGAATTCAGGCGGTGCCGGTATTGAGCGGATGGGTAAAAACAACTCGTAATGCCGCGCGAAACTGACACTGCTGGTAAACACAAGGTCGGTCGACATCAGAACATATGGTACAATATTGAATTCTGGAACGATGACACGAATGTTGCGATACATTCCAAGTTCGGCCAGTTTTCCGTCGACCGGACCGTGCACTCGTGGTGAAACAGGCGATGGTGCTAGATGCTCAAGCCCCATGTAATCTTCCAGCGTGACCTCTGCAAAACCGTTGAGCACGTGGTCGGGGCCGAAGATACATACCATTTCGTCGGTCATCAGACGGACAGTGCGCAAATTGCCCGGCGGGCCGGGCCAGTTTGCGACAACTAGATCAAGGTCGCCGTTTTCAAGTGCCGTTGCATAGTCGTATCCCGAAACGATCGAACGAAGGTGGATTCGGGCGTTTGGGGCGGATTTGCGAATTTCGGAGATGAGACGCGGGAGAAAGAACGCCTCCATGCAATCGGCCGAAGCGATGCGGAACACAAGATCGTCCCGCGCCGGATCAAAGGACTGGTCACCCTGGAACGCAGCGTCGATTGTCTTGAGAGATGAGCGCAATGGTTCCAGCATTTCTTCGGCGCGAATTGTGGGGATCAATTTGGAACCGCTTCGCACGAGCAAAGGATCGCCTGTCATATCCCGCAATCGCCTGAGAACCTGACTGACCGCTGGCTGTGTGATGCCGAGCACATTGGCGGCCCGGGTCACACTGCCGAGTTCGAGAACCGAAAGAAAAATTCGAATCTGCCTAGTGTCGATCTGCGGCTCAACCTTGTGTTCCGTCTT
>CAYXXQ010000553.1:0-1813 GCA_964469075.1 uncultured Rhodobacter sp. | reverse complement strand
AAGCTGCCGACGGGATTGGCCAATCTACTGACAAAGGATCACAGATATGACTGTTTACGCACTCAACGGCCTAGGCCGCATCGGCAAGCTGGCCTTGAAGCCGCTGCTGGAACGGGGGGCAAAAATTGCATGGATCAATGACGCGGTGGGTGATCCCGAGATGCATGCCCATCTGTTTGAGTTCGACACGGTCCACGGCCGCTGGAAGGCCAATTTCGCCCATGATGAGGGTAGCGTGACAATTGACGGCCAGCGTCTGCCGTTCATTGGCACCCGCGACATCGCCGCGCTGCCGCTGGAGGGTGTCGATGTGGTGATCGACTGCACAGGTGTCTTCAAAACAGAGGCATAGCTCGCCCCCTACTTTGACGCAGGCGTAAAGAAGGTGGTTATATCTGCGCCGGTCAAGGACGGTGACGCCGCCAATATTGTATACGGGGTGAATCACGACATCTACGAACCGGACCGCCACCGCATTGTGACCGCAGCAAGTTGCACGACCAATTGCCTTGCGCCGGTGGTGAAGGTTATCCACGAAAACCTGCGGATCAAACATGGTTCCATCACGACGATTCATGACGTGACCAACACACAAACCATTGTGGACCGTCCGGCCAAGGACCTGCGCCGTGCGCGCTCTGCCCTGAACTCGCTAATCCCGACAACGACAGGCAGTGCAACCGCGATTACGCTGATCTATCCCGAACTGACGGGTCGCCTGAACGGTCATGCCGTTCGTGTGCCACTCCTTAACGCGTCGTTGACCGATTGCGTCTTCGAGGTCGAGCGGGAGACCACCGCTGAAGAGGTCAATGCCCTGTTCAAGGCCGCAGCCGAGGGGCCGTTGAACGGCATCTTGGGCTATGAAGAACGCCCGCTCGTTTCCACTGATTACACCAATGATCAACGATCGAGCATTGTCGATGCGCCTTCTACCATGGTGATCAATGGCACGCAGGTGAAGGTCTATGCGTGGTATGATAACGAGACGGGCTATGCGCACCGGCTGGTGGATGTGGCCTGCATGGTCGGGGACAGTCTGTGACCAAAAGCGCCACGCGCCCCGAAGGGCTGTCGGCCTATTTCGCGGTCACGGCGGCCTACTGGGCGTTCATGCTGACCGATGGTGCCCTGCGCATGCTCGTGCTGTTGCACTTTCATACGCTGGGCTTCTCTCCGGTACAGCTGGCCTATCTGTTTGTCTTGTATGAAATCGCGGGCGTCATCACCAATTTGTGTGCAGGCTGGATTGCCGCGCGGTTCGGCCTGACGTCGACGCTGTATGCAGGGCTGGGGTTGCAAGTGCTGGCGCTGCTGGCCTTGGCGCAGCTTGATCCGGGCTGGGCGATTGGCACATCGGTCGCCTTTGTCATGCTTGTGCAGGGTGCAAGCGGCGTGGCCAAGGACCTTGCCAAGATGTCGTCCAAATCCGCCGTCAAATTGCTTGCACCATCTCAGGACGGTGCTCTCTTTCGCTGGGTGGCAATTCTGACAGGGTCCAAGAACATGGTGAAGGGCGCAGGGTTTCTGCTAGGCGCGGTTTTGCTGGCAACGCTTGGATTCGTCTGGGCGGTGTTGGGCATGGCTGCGATCCTTGCCGCAATTCTGCTGGCCGTTTTGATTGCCATGCCGTCGGGGCTGCCTAAGGGACGCAAGGACACGAAATTTTCGGAGGTGTTTTCAAAATCTCCTAACGTGAACTGGCTTAGTGCGGCACGGGTGTTCTTGTTCGGGGCGCGGGACGTCTGGTTCGTTGTCGGCATTCCGATCTATTTCTACGCTGTGCTGTCGGATGGCACAACCGAAGGCAACC
>CAYXXQ010000552.1:0-1818 GCA_964469075.1 uncultured Rhodobacter sp. | reverse complement strand
GAGTGTATCATCGATGACGTTTTTCAAAGGCCTCGCAGCAGGCTTTTTGTTAACCTTTTTTTGCGCGCCGCTTGTTGCAGCATCGCCTTGCGTACAGTTCACTGCCGCGGTGGACGCATCACCGCTTGATTTTTTAGACCAGGCCGATCCGATCACCGTGCGCGTGGCTCAACCGCTTGAGGCGCAGTTGCTGAAGGCGCAGATCGACTCCCCCGAGAGGGGGCCGTTACAAAAACATTACTGCCACGTTGGGATGTTCACGCTTGAGATCCGCTTTGTACAACCGCTTCTCGACGATTCTATTGCCGCGATGGTGACAGAAGCCGTCTACACTTGGGACGCCGCACAAGAACCCGCGGGCTGGGTCATATCCCAGTTGCGGAGCCAGCCGATGTGCGACCGCGGCCCGGAGCCTTTCGCGCCTGTTTGTAACTGACCTTTTTACCCATCAACTTGGATTTCACTATGCAAAAAAAACTCCTGACGATTGCGCTTGCCAGCGCCTTTGCGACCAGTCTGACAACAGCTGCCACAGCAAACGATATTGCAGACCTCGTGGGGCTATCGAAAGCAGATTTCCTCGAGCGGACCGAAGAGCTGTTTTTAGCATCGTTTGACGTGCAAAGAGAATTGATCAACCGCGTCTCGCCGGGTTTGGGGGAGGATGCTTTGGCCGATTATCCCCTCACCGATGCTGAACTGAGCGGCATGGAATGCATGTATGACACGATGGCCGAGCTCGGCCAGCTTGAGTTCATGGCCAAACAACTGTTGTCCGCAAATGTTCTGGCGCTCAAAGCCGAAACTGACCCGGCGTTCGATTTTGTGACTTTGATAGTCGACGAAGCCCTCATTGAAGAGATGGGCGCTGACGTGCCGGATGAGGCGATCGCCGCCATGCTTGACTGTGACTATATCTCTGCCTCGCAGGAACGGATGAATTATTCACCAGAGTTTTGGGCAATTATCGGCCAAGAGGCGGAAGCGCGTGGTTCGGATGGATAGTAAGGTGCGCAGCGAGCCGAGGCAAACGATGCGCTGATTTTTCAGAAAGCTACTGATGATGCTGTGTTAAAAGACTTTTCCGGCGATCTCCCGCTAAATTTAAATACCTGATGCTTTTAATTATCGACAAACGATTGTGGCAAAACACTTCGAGGAATGATGCAGATAATGAACACTTTTTTAAAACCCTGTGTGCTTACGTGCATAGTCACAATGGTCGCTTCAACAGTATCAGCCGATGCCCAAGATCCGCGCCCAGTCATGTCTGCACCCTACACAGTGGACAACGCGCGCGCGGCCTATGATGAGGTCAGGTCGCGCTGGGTTGCGGCGCAACAAGAGCAACAAGCCCGCTATTCTGCCTTTGATGGGGAGCTAAAAGACTTCGTCCGTTCGGACCCCATCTTACAGGCAGTCAGTTGGCCTTACGGTGCATGTACCGACATGGTGGGTTTGATCCCGCCGCCGATGGATGGCTGGGGGCTGAGAAGTGAAGCACCATTCACGACGAACCCAGTTGAAGACAGTCGCGCCGAGGTCTGGATAGTAGCCTATGATCAAAGTCTGACTTCGGCCGATGATGATTTCTTTGCGTCAGAACGCAGCGTACATATCAGAGTCGGCATTTCGCCGGACAGTAAAGCATTTTGGGACATGGCATTGTCACAAGCTGCGATGCGCGATGCCATGTTTGAACCCGGCCCTTACAATTATCCGGTGACGATCGCCGGCTCTGATGTATTGCTTGGCGATGTTCTTGTGAGTGTGTCTTCGACGGATGAGACCGCCAAGCTTGCCTATCTGGAACAGATT
>CAYXXQ010000551.1:0-1821 GCA_964469075.1 uncultured Rhodobacter sp. | reverse complement strand
CTCCTTGCTTCCAAAATTACCAAGCAAGGTGTCTACAATTCTAGGGGCTATTCAGGGTGGGCAATCCTGCCTACCCTCCACGCTCTTCATGATTGTGGAACCTAAACCAGCCTTATTCCCCATTCTGCCGCAAATTGACCCTGCCTTTGCCATATTCTCCCTGCATGTTGGACCTGTAAGTAACTTTGCGGACCCGTAAGAAAAGCCGTGGCCGCTGTGAGCAGGGTAAGGTTTATGAAACATAAAACAGCAAAGAAATTCATTGATGATCAGTCCGGGGCCGTCACGGTTGACTGGGTCGTAATGACCGCAGCCGTCGTTGGCTTGGGGATCGCCGCATTGGGCACTGTGGCAAGTGGTCTTTCAAACGCGTCAAGCGCTGTCGAAACGCAATTGACCGATCAAGATATCTCAACCTCGTTTGGCGCAAGCCTCGGGCTGACGACTGCCTTCAACGGCATGACAGCCAATGACTATGTCACTTATGGGCAAGGCCTGGCACCCGGCAATAATGGCGCGGTTTACGCCCATGCAACGTCTGCCGCCTCAGCCGATGCCCCTGCGGGTTACAATTTTGACAACCCGCTGCATGCTGGCAACTCGATCGTATATACTTCAGACGACGGGTTGAGCTATTCAATCGACGGCATTGTTACGTCGATCGCGGAATACTCTGGGTCGGTTGAATACTTTGGGGCCTAATGCTTTCGTATGGCAGGCCTCTGGATTTTGATCGGGTAACTGTCACTGAAACCACTGAAAATGTCGCTGTAATTTGGGATTGATCCCATCTTACGGCCGGCATCGGTTTTTGATCTCAAAATCTTGTCCCTACTTGCCTTCCGTTTGCATTCAGCCCCTAATCGGTCGCTTAATCGAAATGAACCGACAATGTCCCTGCTTGTCCGCTATTCCCTGAACGACGCCGCCCATCACGACGCCCAGATCGGGGCCATGAAAGCGCTGGTTGCTGATCTGAAATCCGAAGGCATTCCCGGCCTCAGCTATACCTGTTTTGAAACCGATCAACCGACCGAGTTTGTTGGCGTGCTGCAATTCCCGGATGACGCAACCTTCAAGGTTTTCCAGACCTCAAGAGCTTTCGCTGCCTACCGCGAACGGGTCGGCCCGACTTTCGCCAACCCGCCGCAAACAACCCCGATCACGGCGATTGCCAGCACCCTTGGCTAGCCCTGAAGGCTGCCTGAAAACATATCTTCCCAGATCGCAGATCGCCGGGTAAACTGGCCCCATGCGACAAAGCATTTTCATTTTGGCGGCGGTGCAGATTGGCCTGTTTTTACTGATCGCGTTCACCCGCGACATGCCCGACGCCCGTACGATTGACGGCGGACTGGCCGCTGCCAGCCTGGCCCTTGTCGGCCTCGTCATGGCGATTTTTCTGATACCGTCGGTGATCCTTGCGATCACCAGACGCGGCTTGAAAGCGGCCCTTATCCTCAGCCTGATCCCACCGGTCCTGTACCTGATCCTGATCGGCCCACGGGGCTTTTAGCGGCGATGCCTGGCCCGGCTTACCCTGACATTGCGATCATCGTGCTTGGGGCCTACGTCTGGCCCGGCGGTGTCGCCAGCCCCAGCCTGCGCAGGCGGGCCGAGCACGCGGCACGACTGTTTCACAGCAAAGGCGCCACCTGGCTGGTGCTGTGCGGCGGCATCGGCAAATCCCCCCCGTCCGAGGCCATTTGCGCCGCCGATATCTGCCTCGCTGAAGGGGTGCCTGCAAGTGCGATGCTGCTGGATGAAACCTCAACCAGCACGCATGAAAACTTGATAAATGCGCAAAAACTGCTGGCGAAC
>CAYXXQ010000550.1:0-1823 GCA_964469075.1 uncultured Rhodobacter sp. | reverse complement strand
TGATGATTTCGTTGGGGGTAAAAACCCCGGTTCCCGTGATCGCCGGTTGAAACATTGCGCCCTCCTGTCCTGTGGCGGGTAGTTCAACCTTAGTCGACCCGCCCGGTCAAGCAAAGCTTGGGCAAACCTGGCGTCAGACCGGGTTTGGCAAAGGGTTACCGGCAAAGAAAGCACGGATATTGTCAACCGCCATCAGCCCCATCGCAGTGCGTACTTCAAGTGCTGCGGTGCCAAGATGCGGCAACAAAACGACGCTTTCGAGCGAGCGCAGGGCGCCCGGCACCTTAGGTTCATGTTCGTAAACATCAAGGCCCGCCCCGGCCAGCTTGCCGGTTTGCAGGGCAGTGATCAGGGCGTTTTCGTCAATCACATCGCCGCGCGCGGTGTTGACAAGGATCGCGCCCGGCTTGGCGGCGGCAAGGGCCTTGGCATCTATCAGGTGCCGGTTGGCAAGGCCGCCGGGCACGCTGATTGATATGATGTCTGCACTCGCCATTACAGAAGCAATATCAGGCAGTTGGCGTGCGCCAGGAATGCCAGGGTCCACCACGGGGGATCGGTTAAAAAACACCACATCCATGTCAAACCCGAAATGCGCGCGGCGCGCCACGGCTTTGCCGATGCGGCCCATGCCGATGATGCCAAGCACCTTGCCAGTCACATGCATGCCCAACAATTGGGTCGGGTGCCAGCCAGGCCAGGCGCCGCTGCGCACCAGCCGTTCACCTTCCCCGGCGAGGCGCGCAGTCATCAGCATCAAGGTCATGGCGATGTCGGCGGTGGCGTCGGTGACGGCCCCAGGTGTGTTGCTGACGGCGGTGTCGCTGGCTTTGGCGGCGGCCACGTCGATATGGTTGTAGCCGACGCCGAAATTCGCCAGCAACCGGCATTTTCCGCCGCCCGCCGCCTGAAAGGCCGCTTGGCTGAACCCGTCGCCAAGGGTCGGCAAAATGGCGTCATAGGCCAGAAGGCTTTCGCTGGCCTCGGCCTCGGACATGGCGAGGTTGCTGTCGCGCAGGGTCACGACGCAGATGTCGCGCGCGGCATTGACAATCGGGGCGGGCAAAGGCCGGGTGATCAGAAGGCTGGGCCGCATCGTCAGAACATCCTTGCGCCAGGGGTGACGTCTTGTGCGGGCATCAACAAGACGACCTCGCCTTCATCATCGGGCACGCCCAAAACCAGAACTTCAGACATGAACTTGCCGATCTGGCGGGGCGGGAAATTGACCACGGCCATGACCATCCGGCCGGGCAGGTCTTTCAGCGCATAATGCGTCGTGATCTGGGCTGAGGATTTCTTTTCGCCGATCTCACCACCGAAATCGACCCACAGTTTATAGGCCGGTTTGCGTGCTTCGGGATAGAGTTCGGCGCGGGAAATGCGCCCGGCCCGGATGTCGACTTTCAGGAAATCGTCAAAATTAATCTGGCTCATTCTGCCCCCAATTCCCGGCCGCGATCAGCGGCGGCCTTCACGGCTTTTTTCAATAGCGGCGGAAACCCGGTTTCGGGGTGCATCAGAACGGCCAGCGCGGCTGCGGTGGTGCCGCCGGGGCTGGTGACGTTGACGCGCAACTGTGTCGGGTTTTCGCTGGCGTTTTCGGCCAGATCGCCTGCACCAGCCACCGTGACGCGCGCCAGTTTCATCGCCAGCTCAGGCGGCAGACCTTCGGCCACCCCGGCGGCGGCCAGGGTTTCGATCAGGTGGAACACATAGGCCGGGCCGCTGCCGGAAACGGCGGTGACGGCGTCCATCAGGGCCTCGTCCTCCAGCCGCACGGTTTGGCCAACGGCGGCAAGCAGGGCCTCGGCCAGATCAAG
>CAYXXQ010000549.1:0-1824 GCA_964469075.1 uncultured Rhodobacter sp. | reverse complement strand
CTTTTGAATATGACCTTGCCGCCCCTACAGTCGAGAACACTACTGCACATAGAACAATCGCAAATGATCCCGAAATTACAACCACAATAGTATGATAATCTGTTGGAACGGTTGGAAGAAATGCCTTTGGCAAGAAGGAATAGGTCAGCACAAATAGGGCCAAAAGAAAGTTCAACGCAGCCCATCCACGATAGACGAACCCCAAAACGCGATATTGATGAATATATCTCAGGCGCTGTTTAGAAACGGTCATCTTCGGGTCAATTGCATCGTCAATATCGGCTACTAAGTTCCGCAGTTTCTTTTCGAGCGCTTTCGGAAAATAGGCAGCGTACAAAAAAACCAACGATGTCAAATAGGCTCCGATCGCAGCCCAGTAGGTGCCCCCAGTGGCAAAAATGAAGACGGCTAAGAATTGAGGGGCATGAACCAGCAACCTCGCCTTTTGCAAAATTCTGCCGCATCTTTCAGATATACGTGGGTCCAGAATTTTTAGATATTTCGAGGTCACCGAATAGAACACAAAAGAATACATCAGCAGCAAGAAAATTACCGATGCATCCCTAATAAAAAATACAAACGCTCTTTTCTGGGCATCCAAGTCTGTTGATCCAGAAGCTGGGTCAACAAATAGTTTTTCAAAGAAAATATGCTGAACATATGCTCCATCCCAATCATCAGTCGTGACGGCAAGAAGTATCGCTGCAGTGAAAATCGCACCGGCGATTGCAATGATTGTTGGTGCAAATACGCCAAATTGGTTCTTAACCCTCATGGCGTTCAAAGACTTGTGAGACAAGTTGGGTTTCAACAATGCAAATGGTCGAGAGACAAAATCGACAAATCCATCTATCAGTGTCTCGAACAACGTCGAGTTTTCCCTTTCTAAAGACATTCTTACCTCTTTCCAAGCTTCTCCGCAGGTTCGGGCTTTTACCCTTTGCAGTCAAGACACCAAGATGCTTTTTGTGAGTATTATTGGGAAACAAAAATTGGGAGTTATGCATAAAAGACAATGGGTTACATCAGGCCTCAACAAGTTCAAAATCATTGCATGTCAATCAACCCAAGGAGTTAGCTGGGCATGCAGCAAGATATCATCCAGCGTTTGGAACGCATTGAGGCGGCTGTCATCGCTCCTCCCAAAGAATACCTGAACATCAAACAAGCCGCGGAATTCATCGGCGTCAGCCGACAGACCCTGGAGCTCTGGCGCATGAATGCTGAGGGCCCAGCCGTACACCGTGTCGGCACCCGCGTCCTCTATGCAGTCGTAGACCTTCGCGCCTTCATGGCTGAAAAACGCCATGAGCCGTTGTTGTGATGGCTGGCTGTTTTCACAATCCAGACGGGTTGATCCTATGCGTGATCTGAACCGTCAATATGATCTTGCAAACTGGTCGGGGAAGACACTGTCCGGTGAAGATGCGGCTCTGATTGAAATCGCCGTACTTGCCGCAATTGCAGACAGCCATTTTGGAATTTTCCAACGTGATTTGGTTGCAGCCTGCGCCTCGGTCGGTTGGCAACATGATCACCCAATGACCTTGTGGACAGTGGCACTCTACACCAACATATTTCCTGTTTGCGAAATGCCGCTAGAGGTGCGCCGTTCCGATGGTCTCATTCACTTTGCGGGCCCATCGGTCGCGTTAGAACAGTCAGCACTCGATCTATTCTGGAACGATCGTGACTTGGTCTGTCTCGCCCTAAAACGCGCAGATGCCCCTGGTTATCCTGTTCGACCGACCGGCCGGCGTCCAGGCTTATGGACCTGTCGCGGTTTGATGCCGCTCCTTTGATAGCATTTACTGCACCAAAGGA
>CAYXXQ010000548.1:0-1825 GCA_964469075.1 uncultured Rhodobacter sp. | reverse complement strand
ACGCGGCACGCATACACGCGATCTGGTGCAGGCAATCGTCTCGCGCATTGTGATAAGTGTTGGCGCGGTCAACTTTCCGCACATCAAATTCGTGGACATCGTAAAATGTCCGCGTATCGCGCACAGCCCAGAACTTCCAAGGCAATGGAAGTTTCAGAACGCTGTAAAGATGCTCAAGAATTGGAGGGTCGAAGTTGTTGCCCTGCGTCCATGTCACGCGCGGTTTGTGTTTGGCATAGAACCTGTCGAGTTGTGCCAGCGCGTCCTGCACCTTGACAGGGTTTTCGGTTGCGCTTTGCCACGCTTCAGGGTTTTGCGATTTCCACCATTCAACGGTTGACTGATTCTCTTTCAGCCCCATCATTTTTTGGAGCGTCTGGTCCAGCACAACATGCATGTCATCGAGCGGTACCATTGCGCCTTTTTCAAACGCCACAGCCCCTATCGACAGGACAACACAGCCCACATTTGTCCCCAGCGTTTCAATATCCAGCATCATTTCAGTCATGCGGTCAGACTCCTTCGGGTTACTATTGCCAGTTATTGACGGTTGTGTCAAACGCCTTGATAAACAGCGCGGCGGCTTGCGGCACGATTGCATTGCCATACCCGCGCAGGCGCATCACGCGACGGGCCGCTTTGGTGCTTTGCGCAAGCGGGCTGGAAGCTGGCACGAAATCGCCGCATGGCACCACGCCTCCGGGAAGCCCATCAGCCAGCCGCTGAACGCTGGATTTAACTGGCCGCCACTTTTCATCCCGGCAGAACAACCAGTCAACATTGTCCCATCCGCCGTGATCCGTGCTGCTTGGTCCGGCACTGGCCAGCCGCTCAGGGCCGCATCCGGCGTCAAGGCCCCGCCCGCTTGGTTCGGCCCCCCGTTGCTGCCGTCCGTTGCCCGGGGGGTGTTCCAGCCGCTCGCCTGCGCCACTGCGTTCAGGCTCACCGTCGCCTTGCTGCCATCCGGTCGCCGCCCTGTCGTTGACGCGTCCTTGGCCATCTGCGACCCCATCGCGTTGCCCACCGTGGGGCTTGGCCATCCGCTCAGTTGCGCCGCCAGTTTTACCAGTGACGGGCTGTGCTTCCCCTGACCCTCGGTGTGGTGATCCCTTGCCCGAGGCGTCGGCCAGCCGGACGGCACCAAAGAATGTTCGCTGTCGGATGTGCGGCGCCCCGACGCCCGCAGCCGGTATATCTGACGCCCCAACGGCGTAACGTGCGGCTTCCAGACGGTCTGATAGATCATCGACCCAGGCCCACTCAGGTTCGCCTCCAACGCGCTTTGCAGACTTTCCGAACACAGCCGCGCTTGCGACTTGTTCGCCAAACAGCACAAGGGGGCGGCAAGCCCCGACCAGACTGATAAAATGGGGGGCGAGGTGTCGTGCATCGTCTTTTCCTTCCAATTTTCCGGCCGCGCTGAACGGCTGACAAGGGGGTGATCCGGTCCAGACCGGGCGCGTGGCGGGCCACCCTGCCAACTTGAGCGCATAGGCCCACCCGGCAATCCCGCAAAAGAAATGGCATTGCGTAAAGCCTTCCAGATCAGCGGGCTGCACATCAAGGATTGATCGGGAATCGACCACGCCAAACGGGATCCGCCCGTCAAACATCAACTGCCGTATCCACTCGCAGACCTTTTCATCATTGTCGTTATAGTAAATCGTCGGCCGGGGCATCATTTGACGGCCACCTCACCACCGCAGGCCGCATAGCCCGCCACGTCTGTCCAATGGTCCGCGTGTTCCGGGCTGGTCTTGATCCGGGCCAGCTTCAGTTGGATCATCATCACGGCCACGTCAGACCGGCTGACAGGCGTTCCGAG
>CAYXXQ010000547.1:0-1837 GCA_964469075.1 uncultured Rhodobacter sp. | reverse complement strand
CGTGCCGGAAACAACGCTGGTGCTGGATCACTGCGGCACCCCACTTGGGGTCGGGCGGTTTGCGGGTCAGCGGGACGAGATTTTCAAGGCCTGGAAGGACGACATGGCGCGGCTTTCGCAATGCCCGAATGTAGTGGCAAAACTTGGCGGTCTGGCCATGCCGGACAACGGCTGGGGCTGGCATCTGCGCGATCGACCGGCAAGCTCGGACGAGTTTGTCGCCGCCTATGGACCCTGGTATCGGCATATGATTGCCTGTTTCGGGGCGGATCGCTGCATGTTTGAAAGCAATTTCCCGGTGGATCGGGTCTCCATCAGCTATCCGGTTTTATGGAACGCTTTCAAGAAGATCGCCGCTGATTACAGCGAGGCGGATCAAGCGCAGCTGTTCAGCGGCACCGCGCGGCAGGTTTATCATCTGTAACGCCGGGATTGGCCGGGGATCAGAACGACACGTCCTGGCCGATGCCTGCGGCAATCGCCGCCTCATAAACATAATGCGCGGCGGCTAGATCTTGCGCAGCGACGCCTAACGACCGGTAAAGCGTGATCTGTTCCGGCGTTTCGCGGCCTTTGGCAGAACCGTCCAGCACAGGGCCTATTTCCCCTTTCAGATCGCTGGCGTTCAGAAGGTTGGCCTTGATCAGATCAACAATCTCCCCGGCTTGCGCCAAGGTTGAAGGCAGGTAATCGACCCAGATATCAGAGCGGAAAACCACATCATCATCAACCTCCCGCATGCTCGGGATGGAGGAGCCGACGATGTTCAAGTGACTGCCCGGCGTGATCCACGCACCGCTCAGGATCGGCGTTTTGGCCGCTGTCACGGTGCAGACGATATCCGCCGATGCCACTGCCGCCTGAACCGAAGTGCCAGATCGGATCGTCAGCCCCGGAAACCGCGCGCGTGCGGTTTCAGCGAAGGTTTCGGCTTTTTCAAGGCTGCGACCAACGACGAGCACATCGTCAAGATCGCGCATGCATTGCATGGCATTTAGGTGATGGAAAGCTTGTTCGCCAGTGCCGATCAGCGCCAGCTTGGTCGCATCCTTTCGCGCCAGTACATCGGTCGCAACAGCACTTGCAGCCGCAGTGCGGATCGCCGTTAGCAGGCTGGCATCCATCATCGCGATGGCGCCACCGGTTTCCGCCTCAAACAACACCATCGCGCCGCGATGGCTGGACAGGCCCTGTGCCGGATTGCCAGGAAACAGGCTGACCAGCTTCACGCCGAAACACGCCGGATCGCTGACGGCCCCAGGCATCACGCCCATCATATTACCGCCCCCGACTGGAATTGCCGTACGCAGGGGTAGTGTCGCCTGACCGGCCGAAACCCCGATCATCGCGTCGTGGACGACCTTGATGGCCTCTGAAATCGGCAAAAGCTGCGCGACTTCCTGATGGCTTAGGATTTTCATGACCGGTGCCCCTTCATCAAATGCCGGGCCGCTTTAGTCCCGGCCCTGGGTGATTTCCTTAAGCAACCATTCGGCCCGCTCAATCTGGGTGTCGATGGTCGTGATCTTTTCCTGTAGCCGCGCCCTTTTTGAGGCTTTCTTGCTGCTGCCAAGCTCTGCCTCGACATCATTGCGCTTGGAATTCAGCTTGTCGATCACCTTGTTGACGTGGCTTTTCTTGATCTCGCCGGTTTTGCCGTCGCGCAGGCGGTCGTAATATTGCGACAGTTTTTCAACGTTTTTTGATAGTCCCAAATTCTATTCCCCCAAGGCAGTCTGCGGCAATGATTGCCACTGCCGATGTTATAACACTCCGGTCTGTGCCGGATCAGCAAGCCCCGTGCTTATGACCCGGTGCCTGCAATTTCATGTACGTC
>CAYXXQ010000546.1:0-1838 GCA_964469075.1 uncultured Rhodobacter sp. | reverse complement strand
CAATGGGCGATGGTCCCGCGTGAACGTGGCTTGGTGTAAAACTCGATCATGCGCTTTGCTCTTCGGATGTGGGGCTACGTTTGACCCGACATTCCCCAAGTGGGGAGCCTGGTGGCAATAATGTTGCCTGATTTCGCCTGCTGATCAACAGCTATGATCCGCGGACTTGAATCCGCGTTGGCCGGAACGCCGGAAGTTGGGCGGATCGGGCTCCGAACGTGCGCTATCCTGGCGTGTCCAACGGTTCTTTCAGCGCGGTGGTCATACCTGTCGTGCCGCTTTCGTTCGGTTTCGACCATCCTAAAGTTCACGTGCATGCCAGCCGAACGCCTTCGCCAGTTGCGCAAGAGATGCCCCGCCCGCTTCTTCAAGCCGCGCCTGCAGGCGATCGCGTTTGGTCATCGGCGGCAAAGCCGGCGTGACAGGTGCGCCGGGCTTGCTGCGCGTACGTTTGGTTGGTTTGGTCGCCGGTTTTACTTGTTTGGTCTGTGCCATGCTGATCTCCACTTGGTTCGGGGCGGAAGATCTCGCTCCCCGTACTGCCTGGAGCCCGGCACTGCGGGCATCGCGGACCAGCAAACTGCGTCGGCGTGTCAGCAGTACCGCTCTGGCGCACGGCGAAGTCCAGTGGAAAGGACATCACGATGGTCGGGAAAGCGAAAGCGGCCATCCAAAGGTAAAGCAGATACCAAATCTGCTATGCCTATCCAGCATTTTTCCATTTGACCAAGGTAACGTAAACGATGCTATCATCAACACTGACCATCACATCGCCGTCTTGAATATTGACCTGTAGCCGCATCGAGCGATTTGCAAGCTCCCCCAACTCGCTGGTGTCCTTCTGTAAAAGATTGACGACTTTTAGGTTGTCAAACCGGGTGGTGCTGTTTTTGATTTTCTTCCACCACACCTCAGCCGTGTTGCCCCCGTAACAATAGACAATCACCTCGTTTGCTTTGCCGCAGGATTGACGAACAACCTTCTCGCTCGGCAGACCCAACGCCACCCACAACTCAAGCTCGCCGCTCAGGTTTTTCCGCCAAATGTCTGGCTCGTCATCCGTTGAAAGGCCCTTAGTCATTTCCAGTTGTTCATGGGCATTCAGTGCAAAAGCGAGAATCCGCACCATTAACCGTTCACCCGTCTCCGAAGGATGTTTGGCAACGGTCAGTTTGTGGGTCTCATAATAGTGACGATCCATATTGGAAACGGAAAGTTCAACTTTGTAAATGGTGGCTTTTTGCGCCATGATTTGGCCCTCAGTAGCTAAGATTGGACTGCTTATTGCGTCCGGTGACTTTGTGAAAGCAGAAAGCAACTTGTAGCGCCCCACGGCTCTGTTGCACAAATCAGGAGAGGGATTCATGTTGTGAATCCAGTGTGACAAGCTGGAGAGCATGAGCAAACCGACACCCCCAACCTACAAGACCAGGAACTGGCCCGCTTATAACGAAGCGCTCAAGCGCCGGGGCTCGCTGACGATCTGGTTCGATCCCGAGATGACATGGGAGGCCAAGCCGACCGGCAAGCGTGGCCGACAACCCGTCTACAGCGACGCCGCCGTGCAGACCTGCCTGACGATGAAAGTGCTGTTTGGCATGGCGCTCCGCCAGACGACAGGCTTTGTCGAAAGCCTCTTGCGGCTAATCCCGTTGCCCGGCAGTCGATTGCAACGCAATCGATGAGAGGGGGCCTGGATTGGGATGTTCCGGACTACAGCACCATTTGCCGCCGTCAGAAAACCCTCGCCGTCAACATTCCATATCGGGGATCAAAGGGACACCTCCTAATCCCCTCTCGGGCATTGCTGCGCAATACCCTGCCGGGCAGTGGACAGC
>CAYXXQ010000545.1:0-1853 GCA_964469075.1 uncultured Rhodobacter sp. | reverse complement strand
GCCACACCCATCTGGTCCACGGCGGCAACCGCGCGCAGGAGTTTGAGTTGCGTCTGAACGGGGCCAGCTATCAGGAAGTCGCGCGCGCCGGGGGTGGCATCGTGTCAACCATGCGCGCCACCCGCGACGCGTCCGAGGACGATCTGGTCGCCACAGCCCTGCCACGCCTTGATGCGCTGCTGGCCGAAGGGGTCAGCGTGGTCGAGATAAAATCGGGCTATGCGCTGACGATTGACGGCGAAATGCGCATGTTACGTGCGGCCCGCAAACTGGCTGGCCTGCGGCCGGTACGCGTGGTCACATCCTGGCTGGCGGCCCATGCGTTGCCGCCGGAATACCAGGACCGGCCCGATGCCTATATCGACGAAATCGCGATCGAAGGCCTTAGGCAAGCCCATGCGGCCGGGCTGGTAGATGCGGTTGACGGGTTCTGCGAAGGCATCGCCTTCTCCCCGACCCAGATCGCGCGGCTGTTTGATGCGGCCCGCGAACTTGGCCTGCCAATCAAGCTGCATGCGGACCAATTGTCCAATCTTGGCGGCGCGGCGCTGGCGGCGTCTTATGGCGCGCAATCGGTTGATCATTTGGAGTATCTGGATCAGGCCGGGGTTGATGCGCTGGCCAAGGCGGGATCGGTCGCGGTGCTGCTGCCCGGGGCGTTTTATACCCTGCGCGAAACCCAACTGCCACCCGTCGAGGCCCTGCGCGCAGCCGGGGTGCCAATCGCGATTGCGACGGACGCCAATCCCGGTTCATCGCCGCTGTTTTCGCCCTTGTTGACCATGAACATGGCCTGCACCCTGTTCCGGCTGACCCCGGAAGAAGCCTTCGCCGGGTTGACCCGCGAAGCCGCCCGCGCGCTGGGTCTTGCGGCGGATTGCGGCACGCTTGAGGTCGGCAAAACCGCCGATCTGGCGATCTGGGATGTCGCCCATCCGGCCGAACTGGCTTACCGCATCGGTTTCAACCCGTTGTCGGAGCGCATTTTGGGGGCAGGGCGATGATGTTGGTTCCAGGGCAAGTCACACTGGATGACATCGAAGCATTCTATCGCGGTGGCAGCGCTGAGGTTGATCCATCATGCCGACAAGGCGTTGAAAAGGCGCTTGAAATCGTGTTGGCCGCAGCGGCGAGGGACGCGCCGGTTTATGGCGTGAACACCGGGTTTGGCAAGCTGGCTTCGGTGCGCATTCCCCCCAAAGACACCGCCAAATTGCAGCGCAACCTGATCTTAAGCCATTGCGCAGGCACCGGCCCGACGCTCGAGCCAAGCTGCGTGCGGCTGGTGATGTTTCTGAAAATGCTGTCCCTTGGGCGCGGCGCCTCGGGCGTGCGCTGGCAGGTAATCGAGTTGCTGCAAGCGATGCTTGCGGCGGGCGTCTTGCCGGTGATCCCGTCACAAGGCTCGGTCGGTGCGTCGGGCGATCTGGCACCGTTGGCGCATATGACGGCCGTGATGATCGGTGAGGGTGAGGCGGCCTTTCAGGGCGACATCCTGCCCGGCACTGAGGCCTTGGCGCGGGCCGGGCTTTCGCCGATTGTGCTTGGCCCGAAAGAAGGATTGGCACTGATCAACGGCACCCAGGTGTCAACCGCTTTGGCTTTGATCGGCCTGTTTCGAATCTGGCGTTTGGCCGCGACCTCCCTCACCACGGGGGCGTTGTCGACCGAGGCCGCGATGGGCTCCTCCGCGCCGTTTCGGGCAGAAATCCACGCCTTGCGCGGCCAGCCCGGCCAGATCGAAGCCGCTAAAATCCTACGCGGGCTTCAGGACGGCTCGGAAATTCGCGAAAGCCACATTGATGGCGATGAGCGGGTGCAGGATCCTTACTGCATCCGCTGTCAGCCGCAGG
>CAYXXQ010000544.1:0-1853 GCA_964469075.1 uncultured Rhodobacter sp. | reverse complement strand
CCGGCGGCGGCGTCCAATGTCACGCCGCTGGATAGCGCCGATATCTGGGGTCGATTGCAATCCCAAAGGATCAGCACGGCGCATCTGGCGAAACATCGCGTGGTCAGTGCCAAGCGGCGCAATCCGGCCTATACCGCAATTGACATGCTGCGCACGCGGCTGTTGCAGGCGCTGAAAGAACATGGTTGGAGCCGGATCGCCATCACCTCCCCGACCGAAGGGTGCGGCAAGACTTTCGTCGCTTCAAACCTTGCGATCAGCATGGCGCGGGGTGAAAGCCGCAAGGTTTTGCTGATGGATATGGACCTGCGAAACCCTGGCCTGGCCGATGTGTTTGGTGTGACCGATCCCCCGATCGTGCGGGAGTTTTTGTCAGGCTACATGCTGCCGGAAGAGTATTTTATTAAGGTCGGGCAAAACCTGGCCCTTGGCCTGAACAGCACGCCTGAAACCGACGCGGCTGAGTTTTTGCTTGAATCCATGACCTCCGAAGTGCTGGACGAAGCCCAGAAGCTGTTTCAGCCCGATGTTGTGATCTATGATCTGCCACCGGCCCTGACCCATGACGATGTGATCGCGTTTTTACCCAATGTTGACGGGGTGTTACTGGTGCTTGGCGGCGGTCAGACAACCGCTGACCAGGTTCGCGAAGTGGAGCAGATGTTGGGGGACAGCAAGCCGATTTTGGGCATGGTTCTGAACAAGGCTGAAGGGTCTGTCATGATCTGACGCCAGGGAAATTTCGCGCTTTTGCGCTTGCAGCATTTCGGGGAAGCGGTCAGGATAGGCACCGATACCCCCCCAAATGGCGCTTTTCCCATGTCTGTTGACCCCAAATCCCTTGTCCGCCGCAGCCCGTTTCCACCCTCGGCCAGTCAGCCGGTTGTCACACCGATTTACCCGTCGGTGGTTTACCGCTCCGCCAGTCCGGATGCGCTGGATGATCAGTATGAGGGTCGCAGCCAGGGCTATTCCTATGCCCGGGAAGGCCATCCGAACGCAGATATTCTGGCCGCCAAGATCGACTGGATGGAACAAGCTGAAGGCGGGATAATCACGGGGTCGGGCATGGCGGCAATCTCGGCAGCATTTCTGGCTTGCCTTAAGGCGGGGGATCATGTGGTGGCGGGGGATCAGCTTTATGGCCGATCTTTGCGCTTGTTGGCTGAGGATTTGCCGAGGCTTGGCATCACAGCCACCCTCGCCGATCCAACCGATGCCGCGGCGTTTGAGGCCGCGATCAAGCCCAACACCCGCGCTATTTTGGTTGAGGTTGTGTCAAACCCGACCCTGCGCATTGCCGATATGCAGGCGATTGCTGCGATCGCCCGGCGGCATGGTCTGCGGCTGATCGTTGACAATACATTCACCACGCCGCGCGGGTATCAGCCCTTTTTGCATGGTGCTGACATTGTCATTCATTCAGTGACAAAACTGCTGGCGGGCCATTCTGATGTAACCCTTGGCTATGTCGCAGCAAAGGATGCCGGGCTGCAAAAACGCCTGTTGGACGCGATTGTCACATGGGGGCTGACGCCCAGCCCGTATGAATGCTGGCTGGCTGAACGCGGGCTTTACTCCTTTGAATTGCGGTTTGACCGTGCCCAGGACAATGCAAGGCAACTTGCGGACGCGCTGGCCGGTTTGCCGGGGGTCGCGGCGGTTCTTTATCCCGGACGTTTGGATCACCCCGATCACAATCGCGCGGCTTCGGTTCTGGGCCAGAATTTCGGCAATATGCTAAGCTTTCGGCTGACAGGCGGGCGCGCGGCGGCCAACGCGCTGACGAAAGCCGCGCCGCATATCGCCTTTGCCCCGACGCTTGGGGATATCGGCACGACGCTGTCGCACCC
>CAYXXQ010000543.1:0-1853 GCA_964469075.1 uncultured Rhodobacter sp. | reverse complement strand
GTGGTCGATCTGATCTGTGCAAAGATACAGGAAAACCCCCACGAATCGGTTCACACCGTGGCCGAAGAAGTGGCGCGGCTGAAGCCGGTTGATCGGGAAACCGTGTTTGATTACTGCAAAGACCAGGGCGTCAAGATAAAGATGCAAATAGCCGTCAAAGAAGCCGTTGCAGATAGCCGAAAAGCGGCGATGGAACTGCGCGGCCTGATCGCGGACAAAAACGGCGGCCCGGTCCCGAACATGACCAATATCAAGCGGGTGCTTTGCAGCGAAGAAGGATGGCGCGGCACGTTTGCCAAGAGTCTATTCGATGACGCGGTTTGGCTGCGCCGACCTGACACCCGGCAGTTGACTGATGACGACGTGCTGAAGGTCATGGAAGTCATGCAAAGCGATCTGTTTCCGTCCATAGGGGTTGAGACAGTCCGGCACGGCGTCCAGGCTGCGGCGGCGGGCAACACGTTCCACCCTGTCAGGGAATATATGGAAAGCCTGCAATGGGACGGGGTAGCGCGGGCAAGTGTGCTGTTTACCACATACTTCCCATGCGCGTCTGAGGATCCTCAATATCTGCGGGCGGTGGGTGAGAAATTCCTGATCGGTGCCGTGGCCCGCGTGATGCAGCCTGGATGCAAGGTGGACACCATGCCGGTCATCGCAGGCAGTCAGGGGCAGAAGAAATCAAGCGGCCTGGCCGCGCTGGTCGGCGATCAATGGTATGGCAACGATATGCCGGACATGACCCAGAAAGACGCCAAGGAATGGCTGCGCGGAAAGTGGATGGCCGAGATAGGAGAGTTGTCGGCCATGCGCGGCAAGGACATCGAACACGTCAAGAACTTCCTTTCCACCACCAGCGACAGCTATCGCAAGTCTTATGGGCACGTCACGCAAACCTACCCGCGCCAGACAGTGTTTGCAGGGACCGTCAACGGCAATGAATACCTGTCGGATGAGACGGGCAACCGGCGTTTCTGGCCCCTCCAGATGGTCGACGGCGCGCTTGTGGACGTGGAAGGGCTTGAGCGCGACAGGGGGCAGTTATGGGCTGAGGCGCTGCACATGTATCGCAGCGGAACGGCGTGGTGGTTCGATGAGGGTGAGTCGACAACCCTGTCGGCACAACAGGCAGCGGCCCGGTCGGTGGATATTGATGAAACCCGTGTCGTGGAATGGCTGCGCGAACAAGAAGGCCCCGTCACGGCTGGAGGCGTGGCCGCAAGGCTCTTTACAGACGCGCCCGGCAACAAGTCGTTGTCGATGCGGGTGGCCCGCTACCTTCAAGCAGCGGGCTGGCGTCCTGTCAGGCGCGTATCAGGCACAAAGCAATGGGACAGGGGGCGCGGTGCAGAGCCTTACGTTTCCCCTTCAAGCGGTGGGAACGTGATGCCCATGACGCCGCGCCGTTAAATTTTAAATTACCGTTAAATTACTGCCCCGCCCCGTTAAATTGTGGCGGGGCTTTTTCTTTGGTTTAGTGGCACTAGGTGGCACTGGCTCAAAAACAGGTGGCTTCGGGTAAGTCTTTGATTTGTAATATGTAAAGGCATTGTGGCACCTTGTGGTACTTACTTATAGAGTTCTAGACAGAAAAAAGAATGAGGGTAGTTTATAATTACTATAATTTATGGAATGGTAATAGATGCATTTTTCTATGGTAGCCCTAAGTGGAAAGTGCCTTCAGGTGCCACAAGGTGGCACTAAATCGCGCTAATCCATTGGTATCAAAAGGTTTTTTCTTGTGGCACCTTGGTTTGACAGGTGGCACTAATCATTTCAGGTGCCACCAAGCACAAACCGCTTGCATTCCTGCACCATACAATGTAAGCATTGCGGTTAACATTGGAAGGATA
>CAYXXQ010000542.1:0-1858 GCA_964469075.1 uncultured Rhodobacter sp. | reverse complement strand
AATTTGCCGAAGACAGCTATCAGACGACCAATGGCTGGTGGCTGATCCCGACCTCAGAAGTGACGCTGACCAATCTTGTGGCCGGTGAAATTCTGGAGGCTGGCGACCTGCCCCGCCGGATGACTGCGCATTCGCAATGTTTCCGGTCCGAGGCCGGCAGTGCCGGGCGCGATACATCAGGCATGTTGCGCCAACACCAGTTTGAAAAGGTCGAAATGGTGTCGATCACCCTGCCAGATGACAGCCGGGACGAGCTTGATCGCATGACCCGCTGCGCACAAAACATCCTTGAAAGCCTGCTGCTGCCTTACCGCACCGTGGTTCTGTGCACCGGCGATATGGGTTTTGGCGCGCAACGCACCCATGACATCGAGGTCTGGCTGCCCGGCCAGAACACCTATCGCGAGATTTCAAGCTGCTCGGTCTGTGGCGATTTTCAGGCCCGGCGGATGAACGCCCGCTTCCGCCCCGAAGGCGGCGGCAAGCCTGATTATGTGCACACGCTGAACGGCTCTGGCCTGGCGGTCGGGCGCTGCCTGATCGCGGTTCTGGAAAACGGCCAGCAAGAAGACGGCTCAGTTTGGATCCCCCCGGCGCTGCACCCTTATCTGGGCGGCAAAGCGATGATCGCGGCTGACGGGACGTTGGTTTAGCGTTAAACTAAAATCACCCGTTCACGACTGCGGATGCGTGAAGCCCCCGGCCAGCCCTGATCCTTTAGCCACGACACCCATACCCAGTAAACAGCCGCGCTGCTTTCGCCCCTTTTCAGCTTTGCTGTGATCCTGTAGCACAGGGCCAAACCAAGGCTTTAGGGGGCAGATCATGCGCATCTTGATAACCAATGACGACGGCATCAACGCTCCGGGGCTGAAGATATTGCACGCAATCGCCACTGAACTCGCGGGCCCGAAGGGCGAGGTTTGGACCGTTGCCCCGGCATTTGAACAATCCGGCGTCGGTCACTGCATTTCCTACACCAAGCCGATGATGATCGCCGAACTGGAACCGCGCCGCTTTGCTGCCGAAGGCTCCCCCGCGGATTGCGTTTTGGCGGGCCTGCATGACGTCATGAACCGCAATGCGCCCGATCTGATCTTGTCTGGCGTTAATCGCGGCAACAACTCGGCTGAAAACACCCTTTACTCCGGCACCATCGGTGCGGCCCTCGAAGGGGCGCTGCACGGTGTCAAATCCATCGCGCTGTCGCAGTATTTTGGCCCTGGCAACGCCGCCCTGGATGACCCGTTTGAGGCCGCCGCCGCCCACGCACTGCCGCTGATCCGCCGCCTGTTGGACAATGGCATCTGGCAGGACAGCGACTATGGCGTCTTTTACAACGTCAACTTCCCGCCCCATTCGGCGGCTGACGTCAAGGGCGTCAAAGGCGTCGGCCAGGGATTTCGCACCAACACCGCCTTCGGGGTGGAGCCGCATTTTTCCCCGTCAGGACGCAAGTTTCTATGGGTGAAAGGTGGACCACAACATGAACCGACGGCCCCCGGCACCGATGCCTGGGCCAATCTTGACGGCTATGTTTCGGTCACGCCGATGCGCGCCGATCTGACGGCCTATGACGCGCTGGAGCACACAATCGGGTTGTTTGAATGAGCCCAAGCCGCGAAACCCAGATGCAGTTTCTGTATACCCTGCGCTCGCGCGGGGTGACCGACAGCCGGGTGCTGGAGGCGATGGAGAAAGTGGATCGCGGGTTGTTCGTGCAAGGCCTGTTTGCCGATCGCGCCTATGAGGACCGGCCGCTGCCGATCCCGTGCGGGCAGACCATCAGCCAGCCTTCGGTGGTTGGGCTGATGACACAAGCACTTGAAGTACAGCCGCGCGATAAGGTTCTGGAAAT
>CAYXXQ010000541.1:0-1860 GCA_964469075.1 uncultured Rhodobacter sp. | reverse complement strand
CTGGATTGTATAATAATCCCATTCATTAAGTGCGTCAAGATTTCCATTTTCTGCTAATTTTGTCATTTCTGATAATTCGGCATGGTTTAAAGTTTTTTTATCTTCGATTCCAGTATTAAATTCAACAATAGTATCTAATTTATTGTTTCTAGTATCCATTGCATGTTGTGCATAACCTGCAAAATCTAAATCCATATAACCTTCAATAATTCTTTGAACAATAAATCCTCCGGGAATCTGTGCTTTGTGTAATGGGGTTTTTCCATCAATGCCAATTTTAAAATTATTTGTTAATTCCTGAACTTTACCATAATCAAATTTTAGAGTATTATGTCCAGCAATTCCTAAATAATTATCCATTTTTAATAAATCGCATAAAGTTCTAACTAAATCTTTTTGGTCTTCAACCTGAACTATTGATGAGTCAATTTTTATATCCGTTCCAGGAATTTTTGCAAATGCGTCACTTTTTTTTTTATGATTTATTGTGGATAATAAATAATTTTTACTTAGATCGCCGTTGGTAAGAATATTTCCTGTGACCCGCTCATTTTTTGTATCATTAAGTAATTGTTTCAAATCTTTTAATAACTCGATTTTTGTTGAATGAGTAAAATCTTTATTTTTTAAAGGATGTGCGTGTGTGTTTGATAAACAAACCAATATTTCTTTTATTGAGGATTCTTTAGTTTCTTGAAAATGTTCTCTAATTTCTACATCTTCCCAGTTTGCTGTTTCAAAATCTAAAGTAATTAAAGGAACGTTTAACAAATCATCTATAGAATAAGAACGGGGCGAGGGTTTTTCATCTTCTAGAAGTCTATAATAATTTATTCTTCTTCGGGCTTGTTGTTGAAGACTTTCTTTAACAAAAATATTTGGTAACATTTCTCTTTCGGTAGAACTAGTGTGTGGTCCAATTAAATGAAAAGTAGTATAATTTCCTTCTTGTATTTTTTTAACTCTTATTTTTTCTATTTCTTCTAAATAATATGTGATGTGTTCAATCTTTTTTTCCTTGGTGATCATTATTTTTGTTTTTTTATCCTTTTTTTCAGGATTGTCTTTTCTTTTTTCGATTATTTCATTTAATTCTTTTTCAGTGCTGTGAAGAATGTAAGAATATTTTTCTTCTAAAAATTGCTTATAAGATTGGACACTTTCATTAATTAATTTGAGATTAGGATTTTTTGTTGAAATTGTAGGAATAATTAATGGCATTCTAAGGGATATGGTTTCAGGTTTTTCAAAATTTTTTTCAAGATTCCAAGCAATGACATCTACTAAAGACTTGCATTTTTTGTCCCAGGAATTTGAGGCCTTAATTTCAGTCACAATATGTTTTGTTACCATTAAATAGTGAAAATGTCAAGTTGTTTATAAATGCTTTTGTTGATATTAAAAAAGTTTATATAGAATTTCCATATTAAATCGTTGTAAGTCTTTTGGGGAGATAAGTATGATGAATAAAACATTCAAAGAAATATTGGAAGAAAGAACACAAACACTATTTGAAGAAATCGCTAATTCTGAGGATCAATCAAATTATCCGATAAGAAAATTAGTTGAAGAAATAATACGATTATATACTCCAAATCTAAAGAATTCTTTGGTTACTAGTTTTGAGGGTGCAATGAAAGAAGGAGTTAGTACTCTTTCTTATTTGGCGAGAAACTTGGTAAAACCTGAAGTTCGTAGTTTGGCAATAAAATATGATTTCAAACCGCAAATTGTAGAAATGCTGGGAGATTTAGCAATTTTAAATACTTCAAATCCAAAACTTTCTAACGATGAAACTTTAAACTTTATTATTTCAGATATTTATTCTTCTAAAAATAAGGAAATTGGAATAAGTAAGAT
>CAYXXQ010000540.1:0-1860 GCA_964469075.1 uncultured Rhodobacter sp. | reverse complement strand
CATCAGGAACCATTGCCGTACAATCGGCACGCCCTTGACGCGGATCTGTTGCAGTCGTCCTTCCTCCAGCTCACTGGAGACCGTGTGGGCCGAGATCAGCGCCACCCCCAGCCCGGCCATGACCGCCTGCTTGATGGTTTCGTTCGACCCCATATTAACAGTGGTATAAGGCGTGCCTTCGCCAAGGCGGTCCAGCAGCCGTTCCATCAGGATGCGGGTGCCTGAACCACGCTCGCGCACCAGGAATGTTTCCTGCAACAACTCATTGGGCGAAACGTCGCAGCCGGTGGCCAGCCTGTGGCCCTTTGGTGCTATGAAGATATGCGGATGCGGCCCCAGAATTTCCGCCGTCGCCACCGGCGCGCGTGGCGGGCGGCCCATGATTGCGACGTCAACCGCCCCTTCCATCACCAGGGCGATAATCTCTTCCCGGTTGCCGATGCGCAGGCCGACCTGAATGTCCGGGTTGGCCTTCTGAAAGTCCGACACCAGTTGCGGCGCGAAATATTTGCCGGTGCTGACAACACCGATGGCGATATAGCCGAACTTCCCCTGCCGAATGGATTTAACCCTTTCATAGCAATTGGTTAGCGACGCCTCGATCTGCTTGGTTGACCGCAGCACCTCCTGCCCGGCAGAGGTCAGGCTGGTCTTGCCGTCATTGCCACGCATCATTAGGCGGGTGCCCAGGTTTTCCTCCAACAGCTTCAGTTGGGTGGATACTGCGGGCGGGGTCAGGCGCAGCATTTCGGCAGCGGCCGTCAGCGACCCGTTTTCATGGATCGCGACCAGCGCGCGCAATTGCTTCAGGGATATGGCATGTTCGTTGATCATAAATTTTATTTAACACGGGTGAGATTTTTTTCAATTTCCTTTTTGCCGCCAGGACGTCAAAGACATGCCCAACACCGGACGAACATCAAGGGAATCACCAGATGGCCAAACCCGTGGAGCTTGCCGCCTATATGGCAAACAACCCCGACATCCCCGCCGATCTAAGCGCGGTTGTCATGGCCATGTGCGAGGTTGGCACGAAACTGTCGCGCAAGATCGCCCGCGGCGCGCTGGAAGGCGCGATGGGGGCTGCGGTTGGCGACAACACTGACGGCGATGTGCAAAAAGCGCTGGATGTGATCGCGGACGAGATGTTCTTTGAAGCACTTCAAGGCAGCCAGGTGCGTTGGTATGCTTCGGAAGAACGCGAAGAGGTGATCGAATGTACCGCCGCCGGGCATCTGGCCCTGGCGACCGATCCTTTGGACGGGTCCAGTAATATCGACGTCAATGTCTCCATCGGGACTATATTTTCGATTTTTGAGGCCAAAGACGATGCCGAGGCCAGTTTCCTGCGCCCCGGCACCGAACAGATCTGTGCCGGTTACATCATTTACGGCCCGCAAACCGGGCTGATGGTGACCTTTGGCAACGGCACATTGTCGTTCTTGCTGGATCCCGATTGCGGGGAATATCTGCTGATTAACGGGGCTGTGACGGTGCCCGAAGCCTCGGCCGAATTTGCGATCAACGCCTCGAACTATCGCCACTGGTCCAAACCCGTGCGCGCCTATATCGACGATTGCCTGGCCGGTGAGGCCGGTCCGCGCGGCAAGAAGTTTAACATGCGTTGGGTGGCGTCCCTGGTGGCGGAAACCCACCGGATCATCACCCGTGGCGGCATTTTCCTTTATCCGCGCGATGATCGCAAAGGCTATGAAAGTGGGCGGTTGCGCATGGTTTATGAATGCGCCCCGATTGCGATGCTGGTGGAACAGGCCGGTGGTCTGGCAACCGATGGCAGCGACCGTTTGCTGGAACAGCAGGTGAAAACCCTGCATGGCCGCACCCCTTTGGTTTTTGGCA
>CAYXXQ010000539.1:0-1876 GCA_964469075.1 uncultured Rhodobacter sp. | reverse complement strand
GCTGCTATACGGCCACCCTGCAATCGACAAGGTTGCCTTGATTGGCTATCCCGATGATCGACTCGGTGAACGCGTTTGCGCTGTGGTTTCCCTGAAAGAAGGGGCGACGTTTGACATGAAAGAAATGGTTTCTTTTCTGATTGAGAAACGTCTGACAAAACAGTATATTCCGGAAAGAATATTGGTTCTCAATGCGTTACCAATGACCACGTCAGGGAAAATCCAGAAGTTTGAACTGCGCGAGGTGGTGCGCAAGGCCTGTTGATGTTGCTGTCAAAAGACTGTGATCCAGTCTCGGAAAGGACAGTGAAGCTGCGCTTTATGCCGCGCCAAGTTGACGCCACTCGGCAAGAGCGGCGGTGCGGTTGATCTTGAACGGGCATTGCCCTGATCGTCGCTGCCTTTGCTTCTCAGTATCTCACGCCGCAGAACATCAGGGTCAGCAAGCTTGTTGGAATGTATTAGAGACGCGCAGAGCTGGGCGCTAAGGCGGGGTCTCAAGCGATCAGCGGTCACTTGCCAGCGTATGCCAACTCGCCGCCATCTGTGCCCGAGAAAACCTCGCCAGCCTTGAACCAGCGCCGAGTTCTGACGTGCGATTTAATGTAGACACGGCGAAACGTCTCGTTGCTATGATGATAATGGACGCATTCGAATGATCTCAGGCGATGTTTTGAAATAGCGGAATGGCGAAGGTTTTGTCATTCGGGAACGCTACGAAGCCGCACAGTTCGGCACAAGCCAATTTCGTCTGACACCACCCGGCGTTCTTTGTCCCAGGAGGCGGCCTGGTACTCGAAATCCTCGTAAAACCGCTTGACCTTGGTCAGCGAGGGGCGCCCCACAGGCCGGGTCAGCCGGTGCGCGATCTTCTCCTTGAGTACCGAGTTGGCGGGCAGCCGGATGGCGTAGAAATAGCCCGCCTCCTCCAACCGCGCATAAATTGCAGGGCTGGCATAGGCGGCATCGGCACGGAAGAAGCGCAGCAGATCGCGCTTGGCATGTCGGGCAATCACCGGGTCGAGGACGCCCCGCCATCCGCGACAAGATCGCCGCTTCCAAGAAGAAGGGTCTGTGGATGGGGGGGCTATGTCCCGCTGGGATACGAGGCCGCGGGCCGGACCCTGAGCATCAACGAAAGCGAAGCTGCAACCATCCGCAATCTCTTTACGCTCTATGAAGAGCTGAGGGCGCTGAACCTTGTTGCACAGGACGCTGATATCGGCAGACCTGATCCTTGACGGGTTGATCGGCTATTCTTTGCGCGGGGCGCCCAGCGGGCGGGCGGCAGAGCTGATCGGCTGGGCCAATCGGCAAACGGCCCCAATATTGGCGTTGGATGTGCCATCCGGGTTTGATGCCATCAGCGGCACGATCCATGACCCGATCATCCGCGCCGATGCAACCCTGACGCTCGCCTTGCCCAAATCCGGCCTACAAGCTGAAGGGATGGCCGGTACAGTTGGCGCGCTTTATCTTGCCGATATTTCGGTACCGCAAACGCTGTATCAGCGGCTTTCCCAGCCTTTTGATGTGCCCGCTTTTGCGGATGGAGACATCTTGCGCCTGGCCCCTGCATCGGCCTCACGCGCACGTGAAGCCTGATGACGTAACAACGCCACCGGCCGATTGTCATAGCCCTATCCAACAATGAGGAGGAAAGAACTATGAAAACTAAACTTGCCGGCATCGCGCTCGCGCTTGCTTTTGGAACCGGCGCAATTGCGCAGACGATGCCTGCGCCGTTCGGCACCCCGGAGGATGCGGCTTACGCCGCTGAAATCTGGGCCTATATGGAAGCCCATGATCTTGCCGGGCCGGACCGGATCCAATCTGTGCCTTATGAGGGCACAGATCCGCATGGCATGATGCTGGA
>CAYXXQ010000538.1:0-1880 GCA_964469075.1 uncultured Rhodobacter sp. | reverse complement strand
GCGCGCCAGACGAAATCGGCGGCATGGGCACTGATGACGAGGGCGGTTTTACGTTCAGACATGGAGTTCTTTCGATGGATGTGCAGACAGGCGTCTTAAGCGGCGGGCGCTTGGGGCAAAAGGTGGCGGCATTGGCTGCAAAAGACGAGTTCAATTCACTTGGGATGCGATAAGTTTTTGCTATACATTGCGTCCTGTTCCGGAGAATACTGCGCGGGAAATGAGCATTGATTTTCCCAATATCCGTCACCTGCGCGCCTTTCGTGAGGTCGCCCATCATCGTGGAATTTCAGCCGCTGCCGATGCTGTGTTCTTGTCGCAACCAGCGATTACCCAGGCGATTTCCAAGCTGGAAACACGGCTTGGCGTCACCCTGTTTGACCGCCTGACCGACGGCATGGACCTGACCGAACCCGGCCGCATGTTCCTGACCCGGATCGAGCGGATGCTGGATCAATTGGCCTTGGGCGTGGACGAGGCGATCCGCACGCAGGGCGGGCGTTCGCAAAAAGGGTTCACGCGGTTTGATCGGCTGGTATCGGCCGCGCAATTGCGGGCTTTGGTGGCCTTGGCCGAGGCACGGAATTTTTCCATCGCGGCGCGCAATACCGGGATTTCCCAACCCTCGGTCCACCGCGCGGCGCGTGATCTTGAGCGTCTGGCTGGGTTTGCCTTGTTTCGCACGGCGTCCCAGGGGATTGAGCTGACGCCAGCGGCAGAAAAGCTGGCGCGTCGGGTCAGGTTGGCGGCGGGGGAATTGCAGCAGGGGTATTTCGAACTTGAGGCGTTCAAAGGGCTTGATTCCACAATGATCACCATCGGCACGATGCCTCTGGCGCGGTCCCGGATTTTGCCAAAAGCCATGCACGCGATGCTGAAAGAGCGTCCGGAAATCCAGTTGCGCACAATCGAAGGCCCTTATCCTGAACTGTTGCGCGGGCTGCGTTACGGTGAAAGCGACTTTCTGATCGGCGCTTTGCGCGACCCAATGCCCGCCGAAGACGTGATTCAAGAGACCCTGTTTCATGACAATCTGGCCATCGTCGTGCGGGCCGGACATCCCCTTTGCGATCTGGGGCCGTTGTCGCTGGATCAGGCCCTTGGCTATCCGTGGATCGCGCCGCCAAAACCGACGCCTGCGGGCAGCTATCTGAACAATGTTCTGGGCATTCCGCAACTGGCCAATACGCCGGTGCGGGTGGTTTCAAGCTCGCTCATTTTGGTGCGGGGGTTGTTGCTGGAGGGCGATTACGTCACCATCATTTCACGCCATCAGGTCCGCCACGAACTGACGGCGGGCATTCTGGTTGAACTGCCGATTGACCTGCCGGACAACCGGCGTCCGATTGGTTTGACGTATCGCGCGGGCTGGCATCCGACCGCTACCCAGGCGCGGTTTTTTATGGCCCTGCGGCAGGCCAGCCAGACGCTGGATGGGCCTGACTATGCCCAAACTGAATAGCTGGCGCAGCTATTCAATTTTAGATGCACCCACGCCGATGATAGGGAGGATGGACCGACTTTTGACAGGCGATTTGCCCCAGATGACGACTTGCAACACGATCAAGGACAGGGACAATGCCCAGGCCAAACGGCCAGTTCACCTGCATTTCGCAACCATCGGGTTTGGCGAGGCGGCGCAGGCGTTTGTTAAAGGTCTGAAAGCCGATAGTCCCAACCTTCAAGCCAGCGCCTATGACCTGAAAACCGACGCGGCTGAGGCTGATATTGCCGCTGCGAAATGGCAGGACTATCAAGCTGCCGGGGTGATCGGGCAGGCGGACATGCGCGCCCTTCTCGCCAAGGCCAACATGGTGTTTTCCCTGGTTACCGCAGATCAGGCCAGCAATGCTGCCAAAGCGGCAGCGGCGGTTATTCGG
>CAYXXQ010000537.1:0-1888 GCA_964469075.1 uncultured Rhodobacter sp. | reverse complement strand
CCAGCAGATCGCGCAACTCTGCGACCGGCCCCCAGAGGCCATCGTTTAAATCCCTGGCAGCCGCTGCCGCCGCCGCGCCAAAACCGGCAATACCGATGACATTTTCCGTCCCGGCGCGACGGCCCATTTCCTGCCCGCCGCCTTTAATCTGTGGCTTGATATCCAGCCCCTGCCGGATCACCAGCGCGCCAACGCCCTTCGGCCCGCCGATCTTATGGGCCGACAACAGTCCCATATCAACGCCCGTCCAGTCAAACCCAACCGGCAGCTTGCCAAAGCCTTGCACGAAGTCACAAACAGCCAGGCCCGTGGGCAATGTCTGGACCACCCCGGTTTCGCTGTTGGCGCATTGCAGGGCCGTGGTTTGTGGATCAACAACATCGACCAAACCATTGGCTTTACAAAGCAAATTCGCCTTACACCAGGCCAGCACACACTCATGTTCCACCCCTGCCACATGCAGATCCCGCCCAGCCAACGCCAGGGCAGCCGCTTCAGTCGCGCTGGAGGTGAACACGATGTCAGCCGACACCGCGCCAAAGGCTCCGGCCACTTGCGTGCGGGCTTTTTCAACAATGGCTTTGGCGGCGCGACCCTCGGCATGAACGCTGGACGGATTGCCCACCACATCCATCGCCGCCAGCATCGCGGCGTGCGCTTCGGCCCGCAGCGGCGTGGTGGCATTCCAGTCAAGATAGGCGCGCGTCATCCTTCGTCCACCATCTGAAACAGGTTCGGCACAGCCGGGCACGGGGCCATCTGGTTGGTGACGATATCCGACAGCCGGGTCTGGTGCAGATAGACATAAACATGTGCCGACAGCCCTTCCCAAAACCGGTTGGAATAAGATTGCGCGCGTGACCCGGACGAGGCACCGCTGGCCCCTGCCCCTTTGGACATCGCGTCCATTGTTTCGTCCACCGCCGCCAGAATGTCCGACACCCGGATCGAATCTGATGATTTCGCCAGCCGATAGCCGCCCCCCGGCCCGCGTACGCTTTCAACGATGCCAGCTCGGCGAAGTTTTACGAACAATTGCTCAAGATACGCCAACGAGATGTCCTGGCGTTTGGAAATCTCGCCCAGGGACACCAGCGCGGTTGCGCCATTCTCTGCCAGATCGGTCAGGGCGATCATCGCATAACGCCCTTTCGTACTGAGTTTCATGGCTTTTCCACCCCTGCCGGAGTTGACGCGGACGCTTCCAGCCCTTAACCCCGTTGTAACCAAAGGGGCTGCTGAGCCCCGAATTTAGAATTGTTCTAGGTTCTCTGAGCGATTTCGTCAAGTATTTGATCGGAAGTTCTCAAGGACCCCGCATCCGGAGCGTCGCACGCCATATGCCCGAAGTCATTTTCCCCGGCCCCGACGGACGTCTGGAAGGCCGTTATCATCCGCAAAAAGCCAAAGACGCGCCAATAGCCATCGTGCTGCATCCGCATCCGCAGTTTGGCGGCACGATGAATCACAAGGTTGTCTATAACCTCCACTACGCGTTTTATCGCATGGGGTTTACGGTGCTTCGGTTCAATTTCCGGGGGGTTGGCCGCAGCCAGGGGGAATATGATCAGGGCATCGGCGAATTGTCAGATGCCGCCGCAGCCCTTGACTATTTGCAGGTGCTGAACCCCAATGCCAAGCATTGCTGGGTCGCCGGGTTTTCTTTTGGGTCGTGGATTGGCATGCAATTGCTGATGCGGCGGCCGGAAATCTCGGGCTTCGTGTCCGTGGCCCCGAACGCCAATATGTATGATTTCAGCTTTCTGGCGCCCTGCCCGTCTTCGGGTCTGATCATCAACGGCACCATTGACCGGGTTGTGCCGCCTGCCGATGTCGACGCGCTGGTCGAAAAGCTGCATGAGCAAAAAGGCATCACGATCACCCATGA
>CAYXXQ010000536.1:0-1895 GCA_964469075.1 uncultured Rhodobacter sp. | reverse complement strand
CGACCGTTTTGCCAACCTGCGATGGCGCGACCATGCCAAGGTTGTTAAGCGGCTCTGAATTCCGAATGCCGTCAGGCCCCGGAATGTTGTAGTTTCGCCCCGCCCCTGATGGGCGCGACGACCAGTCAAGCCGCGGGTGATCGGTGCCGACCTCATAGCCAAGGTTGAACTGCGTCATGTCAAACGACACGATATAGGCTTGGGCCCGGCCTTCAATCCCATCCAGCCGATTTGCCGTGCCGCCATCACGCAGCAATGCCTGGCTGACCGCATCGGGCTGCATTGTAAGCAAATAGACCCCGGGCAGATCGGCGACCGGGTACCACGACCCCATGCGCATGCGCCCGTCAGGCGCGCCGGTCAGGCCCATCCCGGTGCGGGTGTTAACAATTGGCGTGTGATCCAGGTTGGCGCGGACAAGGCCCACAGGTTCAACCCCTTCGCTGTCGCCCGCGACTTCTTCGGCGGTTTCCAGGTGGGAATCCTTGAAAAACGTGTCTTTTACAAACCCGACCAGGTCTTCGCCCATCCAGACATTGTCACGCAAAAACTCGCTGGTGGCCTCAAGATTGGTTTTTGAGCCGCGCACTTTATTGCGCACAAACAGCCGTCCGCCGCAGATCGGCGAAAACGGCAACCCGGCTTCATGCGCCTTTTGCACCGATGTGCTGAGACCGGTCCAAGGAATGCAGCGATACGGGCTGGTGCCGCCATCAATCAGAATATGCGGCGCGGGTGTGCTTTCAAGCGCGATGGTCTGGGTGAACGGGTCCGAGTTTTCAATGTGATACTGTTCAACACGGCCGCCGTCTTCGGGCTTCACTTCCAGCAGAAACCAGGCGCGGATCGTGGGGTTGAGGTTGGTTAACGTGACCGTTTCACCGGTCTTCAGCGTCAGAACTTCCTTGCTGCGAAACTGCTGCAATTCGATGATCGTTTTGGTCGACACCGCTTCATATTCGGCCCGCTGCCAGTCAAGACGCGACTGTTTCTGGGCCTCGGTTTCAGCAGCGGCGGCCCCGCTTGCAAACCCTATTGCGGCAAGCCCGGCGACAAGCGTTGAGAATAATCGGGCTGGCCTCAAACCGGTCATAGGAAGACTTGAAACAGCGCTCTCCTGATAGATAGGAGAAGATGACATTCGAACCTCCGGCAAATGGACAAGGACACTTCAAAAGTTACTGATATGTTAATAACCGCGCAATTTGCGATTAGAAAGTAATCACTTGGAGAGTGGCAACAACCTGCCCAACTGTTGCAGCAAGAACATTCCAGGCCACCTTTTGCTGCAAAAAATGCCTACAAACAACGACATCTCGACGCTGGATTGGCGAAGGGGATTTACCATTGATCAAAAGACAGCCTAAATGCCGTCAAATCTAACCTATTGTCCATAATATGTCAGGAGCCATCATGTCAAAACCACTGGGATACACCCGCACCCAAATCGGCCTTCACTGGGCGATTGCTTTGGTGATCGCAGAACAGTTCCTGCTGAATGAGCCGATGTCTGAGGCCTGGGATCTGGTTGAAAAGGGGCAGGTTCCGTCCTTTACCCTAATGGTTTTCGGCCATGTTGCCGGGGGCGTTTTGGTGCTGTTGCTGGCGATTTGGCGCATCAGCATCAAGGTCAAGCGCGGCTCCCCGGACCTACCTGAAAACGAAAGCAAGCTTCAGAAAATCCTGGCTCATGCCACCCACGGATTTCTCTACTTGCTGATGATCCTGGTGCCAGTCTCCGGTTTGTCAGCCTGGTTCGGCGGCATCGAAGCCGCTGCGGATGGTCATGAAGTGTTGACCACGGTTTTGCTGATCCTGATCGCATTGCATTTCGCCGCTGCCCTTTATCACCGTTTCGTACTGAAATCCGGTGTGATGGAGCGGATGCTGAAACC
>CAYXXQ010000535.1:0-1897 GCA_964469075.1 uncultured Rhodobacter sp. | reverse complement strand
GCTAGGTTTGCTGGGGCTTACGGTCAGCGCTGTGGCCTCGGTCGATGCGGCGCTGGCGCTGTTTGACGGGCAGCCGCCCTCCGGCACCAAACCCGGCATTGACGTGGTGCTGACCGATCATCAGATGCCGGGCAAAAACGGCGTTGATCTGGCGCGGGCGTTGCAGGCGCGGGGGATTTCGGTGCCGGTTTTTCTGCTAAGCTCCAACGTGGCGGCCCCGGTTGCGGCGATGGCGGAAGGGCTGTTCACCAGCTATCTGCGCAAACCGATCCTGCGGCGGGAGCTTTGCGATTGCCTAAGCCAGACGCCGATCAAACCCGTGCCGGCCCCAATGCCAGAACCCGAGGTTGCGGCCCCAAGCTTGCCCCTGCTGAATGCGCTGGTTGTCGAAGATAACCGCACCAACCGCCTGCTGATCAGCATAATCATGCGCGATATGAATCTGGAGCTGACCTTCGCCAAGAACGGTCACGAGGCGGTGGATATGTTCCTGGCGGGGCAGTTTGACACGGTGTTCATGGATATCTCGATGCCGGAAATGGACGGGATCGAGGCCACCCGCCTGATCCGCGAATATGAGCAGGATCATGGCTTGCCCAGCGTGCCGATCACGGCCATGACCGCCCATGCAATGGACGGCGACGCCGAACGCTTCCGCGCCGCTGGCATGGATCACTACCTGACAAAACCGCTAAAAAAAGCGGTTCTGGCCGCCAAGGTCGAAGAAATCGCGGCAAGGTTCGGGGTGGCTCAGGCGGCGGATAAAAAGAATGGGGCGTAGGGCTGCGGGTGTCAGACTGAGGGAAAAGGCGATGGCATTGGCGGTGAGGTAAAGCGCGATCAGAAGCAGGGTTCCGGGCGTGCTGCTGGGGCGGCTTTGGGTTTCTGAACGCTGCATGGGCGTCGTCAGCTTCGCCCAGGGGGGGTGCCAGGGGGCGTTAGTGCGGCCAATCCGCATAGGATGCGTTTGGTTTTCCCAGCAATACTTCCAGCAAAACATGGGACTATCAGTGACCGGGACGAACCAAGACTGCATTTGCAGCCTTGCGACAAAAGAGCCGCCCCGGCAATACGCCTTCCAATGATCCCTGAGGCCCACCACCTATTGAGGCGGCTTTACCCCCTTGACACGGCGCCCCCTTGAATGTGTAGCCTATAGTTCCAGCAGCTTCGTTGCAGTCAAAACCGCCAGCCAGTGACCTGCCGACTATCGCGCCCTTGTTGGCAGCTATGCCGTCTGATCTTGACCCCTAGGTTTTTGCCCCAAGGTTTTGCCCAAACTGCCCGGTAGATCATCTTCAATCGCTGAACCACTTTTTCATCGAAATTTCCTGGACCCTGGCTTCCAAACCGTCAGTCGTTTTTGCTAGGACGGCAATGGCAGCTTTCAACCCTACCTTTTTTCTGGATTTAACAAAATCAAACCAGTCCCACAAAATGCCAGCCGGGAGGCCAAAGCAAACAACAAGATCAATTTGGACTTTGAACCTGGACTCCAAATACGAGTCAGTAAAGACATATTTTATAATAACAAGTGCCGACCAAACACCAAAAAGAATAACCAGGCTTCTGGCCTTTGTTCGGAAAAACGCACGTATCATCTATTTGTTGCCTTGAATTAGGAAATCAATTTCAAGCCATCAAATTCAGGCCATCTGTGACATCACTTTGCAATACAATACTTTGCAATTCAATTATGAATGCGGCACCAAATTCGAGACTGCGGTCATACGCCCTTTCGTCAGGATCGGCGCTTAACTTTTGCAGATCACCCCGGAATCTGGCGTTCCGGTTGCAGATGGCGCGTTCTGGCCCGAACGCGCATGCTGATCCCATTACGCCCCCAAGGGGATCGACAGGGTCAGGCGGTTCTGTCCGTCCTTGCGCAGATAGGACA
>CAYXXQ010000534.1:0-1907 GCA_964469075.1 uncultured Rhodobacter sp. | reverse complement strand
AAGGGTGTGAAGTGGCAGACTCGACACGCGCGTTTCTGAAAGAGACAGGCCACCTGGTCATCAACGGCCTGGTCGACGGCTGGTGCGCGATGCGCGATCGCGGGCCGGGGCAGGTGCAGTTTTGGCTGATCGCCTTTGTCATCGGTATCGCCGCCGGGTTCGCGGCGCTTGGATTTCGCAAGGGGATCATCGGGCTGCAAAGCTATGTCTATGGCACCAATGACGTCATGCTAGCGAACCATCTGAAAACCCTGCCCTGGTATTGGGTGGTTTTCGTGCCGATTATCGGCGGCCTTGTCGTCGGGATCATCTTGCATCTGTTTACCCCTGACGGCCGCGCGCGTGCTGTGGCCGATGTGATTGACGGGGCCGCGTTGAAAGACGGGCGGGTTGAGACCCGTGAAGGTCTGGCATCAGCCGCGGCCTCATTGATAACGCTGTCAACTGGCGGCTCAAGCGGGCGCGAAGGCCCTGTTGTGCATATCGGCGGAATGATCGCAACATTTGTGTCGCGGCTGATCAACGCCAACGGCATCACCGGGCGCGATCTACTTGGATGTGCGGTGGCAGCGGCGGTGTCAGCCTCGTTCAACACGCCAATCGCTGGGGCCTTGTTCGCGCTGGAAGTGGTATTGCGGCATTTCGCAGTGCACGCCTTTGCCCCAATTGTCATCGCATCGGTCGCGGGCACGGTCGTCAGCCGGTTGGAATTTGGCAATGTGACCGAGTTCTACCTACCCGCCGAAAACGTGCTGGAGTTTTACGTCGAGCTGCCGGCTTTCGTGCTGCTGGGCCTTCTGTGCGGCATCGTGGCAGTCCTGCTGATGAAGTCGATTTTCTGGGCTGAGGATATGGGCGATCATTTGCAACGCTCCCTTCATGTGCCGCGCTGGTTGCGGCCGGCAATTGCCGGGGCTTTGCTGGGCTTGATGGCAATCCTGTTTCCGCATGTGATCGGTGTTGGCTATGAAACCACTTCAGCCGCGCTGACCGGCAAACTGGCCTTCTGGGGGGCTGTCAGTTTTGCGGTGGTGAAGGCGGTCGCGGTGGTGATCACGATGGCGGGCCGGATGGGCGGGGGTGTTTTTTCACCGTCTTTGATGCTTGGCGCCTTGACCGGGCTGTCCTTTGGTTATGCCGCTACCAGTTTGTTTCCCGAAGTCTCGGGCGCGGAAACCCTTTATGCGCTGGCCGGGATGGGGGCCGTGGCCGCCGCCGTGTTGGGCGCGCCGATTTCCACCACGCTGATTGTTTTTGAATTGACCGGCGACTGGCAAACCGGGCTTGCCGTCATGGTCGCGGTGTCGGTTTCAACCGCGCTGGCCAGCCGGATGGTCGACATGTCGTTCTTCTTGACACAGTTGGAAAGGCGCAACGTGCATCTGGCGGCAGGGCCACAAGCCTACCTGCTGGCAACTTTCGGCGTGGCCAAAGTGATGCGCCCGGTTGGAAGTGAGAACGGTGCGTCAGACGACGATTGTTGGGAATTGATCGAACAGGGTGTTTACCTTGATGGCAACAGTACATTGGAAGTTGCCATGCCAATGTTTGAAAACGCAGGACTGGATTATATTCCCGTTGTGACGCTGGGGGGCGAGGACGAACCCCCGCATTTATGGGGCGCTTTGTATCAGGTGGATGCCCTAAAAACCTACAATCAAGCGCTGGCCGAGACCGCCAAGGAAGAGCATTCCTGACGGGTTTTGGATGCCGGCAGGGGTGAGAGGGATTTCGGCGGAGTTTGTACAGCGGCAGCCTCCGGACATAAATGCTTGATAAGCTAGCAATAACCGAGAAAATTGGTCGATTGGTCGATTGGTCGATTGGTCGATTGGTCGATTGGTCGATTGGTCGGGAGTATCCGAGAGTCTGTGTATGGGGTTTGGCCCATGCGGTTAAAACGGGTC
>CAYXXQ010000533.1:0-1912 GCA_964469075.1 uncultured Rhodobacter sp. | reverse complement strand
AAAAGCGCGCAGATCTGCCCGCCCTCGTCGCCAAGTATTTTCCCGCCTTAGTAGAAACCATCAACATCGCCGCTGTCTCGACCCTGATCGGTGCAATTGGCGGCTTGTTCCTGTCGCTGCTCGGCACCCGCGGCTTGGCGAAATGGCCGCGTCTGATACCACTCTTCCGCCGCATCTCGGATATAATGCGCGCCGTGCCCGAAATCGTCATCGCGCTGGTTCTGATCTTTGTGATGGGTGGTGGGCCGGTTCCCGCAATGATTGCAATTGCCATCCACACGGCTGGCGCACTGGCCAAGATGTTTTCCGAAGTGTCCGAAAATACCGACTTGAAAGCTGTCGAAGGGCTTGCCTCCACAGGTGCGACATGGTCGCAGCGGATGCTTCTGGGTGTGTTGCCGCAGGTCGCACCGAACTACGTGAGCTATACGTTGTTGCGATTTGAAATCAACATCCGTGCCTCGGCAATCCTTGGTTTTGTCGGCGCCGGTGGGCTTGGTTATGAGTTGCGAAACGCTATGGCCTGGGGGCCAGGACGTTTTGATGAAGCCGCCGCGATTTTCATCCTCCTGTTCGGCACGATCGTATTTTTCGATCAAGTGTCCAGCCGCTACCGCAATCGTTTGACTGAGGGACAAGGCCAATGACCACTATCGATCTGGACGCGACCAAGTTTGAGGCCGAAAAGCTCTTTCAGCGCAAGCGTTTAATCGGCTTTGGCATCCCTTCGGTCATCGCAGTTTATTTCGTCTATATCTTCTTCGCGTTTGACCTGCCTGGTCTTGCCGGACGCGCAAATATGGAAAACGCCGTGACGCTGGCTTCCGATAGCTGGTCCCACAAGGTGCATGTCACCCGGGACAATCGGTCAGGAGAGATCACTTATGCCGTCGAAGGAGAGCGCAAGGGTCGCTACCCTGAAGGTCAAAGACCTGATTGGGTGACCGGCGATGATGCTATCATCATTGATTTGGGGCGCGAGCATATTGTGCGATATTTACCAGGCAACCGGACCGAGATCGAAATTCCCGGCTTCCAACTGATCGAGGCGCAGGCCGAGGGGCGCACCGTCACGACCAACCTGCCCGATGATCTGCCCGATTGGATTTCCGCCTCGGACCGCCGCGTGGGCATCACCACGCCCGAAGGCCGCATTACCTTGACGGGCGCTCGGACCGAAGTTTTCAATTATTTCCCCGGTTGGGAGCTGTTCTGGTTCACGCTCGACAGCCCCTACTACGGACACGGCCTTGGCAAGCTATTGTTCGGAGACCGTCTGGACCCCGCAAGATCAAACATCTCGGGCGCGATATCCGACTGGTGGAACAACGCCATGTGGCGGCACAAGGATGTGGCTTGGGCCATTGGCGAGACGATCCTGATGGCCTTCCTTGGAACGATGGGCGCAGCCATCATCGCCCTGCCGTTGGGCTTTCTAGCAGCCAAACGGTTCTCGCCGGTCATGCTAGTGCGCGCTGCCACCCGCCGCCTGTTCGATTTTGTGCGCGGTGTCGATGCGCTGATCTGGACGGTGGTCCTGGCACGCGCCTTTGGCCCCGGCCCGCTTACTGGCGCTTTGGCAATCCTGATCACGGATACCGGCACCTTTGGCAAAATCTTCTCGGAGGCTTTGGAAAACGTTGATCAAAAGCAAATCGAGGGCGTCGCCTCGACCGGAGCCAAGCCGCTCCAACGCTATCGCTTTGGCGTCATACCGCAGATTGTGCCGGTGCTTCTGGCCCAAATCCTTTACTTCCTTGAATCCAACACCCGCTCTGCCACCATCATCGGCGCGATCACGGGCGGTGGCATCGGCCTTATGCTGACCCAAGCAATTCAGACCCAGAAAGACTGGGAAGAAGTCGCTTATTATATCATCCTGATCATCGCCATGGTGATGTTCATGGACTGG
>CAYXXQ010000532.1:0-1912 GCA_964469075.1 uncultured Rhodobacter sp. | reverse complement strand
GATCCGTTTTAACCGCATGGGCCAAACCCCATACACAGACTCTCGGATACTCCCTTTCGGCCGGTCGCGCAAGCTGGCCACGCTTATCATCTGGCACCCCCCGCACAAACCGAAACATCCTGAGGCCGACAACCTTCCGCGCCAGCGCCCGCGCATTCGCATCCCAATCCCCGCGCTTCGCACCGTTCAGAACTGGCCACCCGGCCTGATCCCTCTTTGGCGCGTTTAACACCGGATTTGGAACGCTTAACATCGCCTTAAGGACACTTAAGCCGGTTCCGGGGGATGGTCCGTCATCGCGAATGTTTCGCCGACCTGACCAAAGGAACTCAACATGACCATCCTGAACCTGAACAACAAAGCCCAGTACAACACAATCGCTGTCACCTTCGCCCTTGAAAAATCGCGTATCGCCATTGCGCATCTTGCTGCCAAACTGGCACCAGCCCTTGCCACCCTGATCCAGAAAACCCGCAAATCCCCCGAGGACGTGCTGGCGGCCCAGCAGCGTCGCGCCGAGGCACACCTGCGCGTCGACCGCCTGCGTGGAATGATCCGTTAAGCCTCGGGAAAGCCTGTGGCCCGCAGGCCGTCGCACATGAACTCGACGAAATCCCGGTTCTGATGCGGGGTCGTCTTGCGAAGCAGTTCCAGGGTCAGATCGGGCTGCCGAAATCGCAACTTGTCGGCAGCGGCCATCGCATCATCATCCCGACCAAGCGCCACGTAGCACCCGACCAGATCAAGCAGAGTCGACGTAAAATCAGAAGACAACGCGCGCGAATGTTCCAGCACCTTCACCGCCTCTTCAAGCTGCCCGTTTATGCAATATGCAACTCCAAGTCCTGAATAGGTGGCATAAGCATAGGGATCAAGCGGGCTTAGGCGGTGCAACACCTCAAAGCTTTCGATCGCGCGGCTTGTGTCGCCGATGTAATTTGAAACCCAGCCCCTGCAGCCAATGGCAACCGCTGAATTCGGGTTCAATTGCAACGCCCGCTCAAGTGCCTGCATCCCAGTTTCAAACTGCCTTCCCAGATAAGCAATGGAGTGCCCAGCCCAGGCCAGCGTTGTCGGATCATCGCGATGGTTATCAAGCGCGTCCTTGACGTGTTCCAACCCTTTTTGCGCCCGTTCAAAACTCAACCATCGACTGGCATAAGCCATCGAGTGCGCCCAGGCATGCAGTGCCTTGGCAAAAGAATAATCCGGGTCAGCGATGATCGCAGCCTCGGTCAACTCGATAGCACGTTCTACCGCCGCCAACGAAACCGGGGCATAGACCATCGGCAGTGCCTGCAGGCACAGCTCATAGGCGCGCAGGTTTTCGGTCGGCAGTGTTTTCGCCCGCTCAACCTCGGCCAATACCAGTTTCGGTTCGATCACCGTGACAATCTTTGATGTAATCTCGTCCTGTAACACGAACACATCGTCCCGCGCGCCGTCAAACCGCGCGCTCCAAATCGTGCGGCCGGTCGCGGCCTCGACAAGTTGGGTGCTGACGCGCAGCATCTGTCCGGCTTGCTGGAAACTACCCTCCAAAACATAGCGCACGCCGAGTTCGCGCCCGACCTCGGCCACAGACACGTTGCAACCCTTGTAAGTAAAGCTGGAGTTTTGCGCGATCACGAAAAACGCCCGCACGCGGGACAGACCGTTGATGATGTCCCCGACCACGCCGTCGATAAAATACTCTTGCGACGGATCACCCGACAAGTTGGCAAACGGCAACACCGCCAGCGAAGGCTTGTCTGGGAGCGGCGGCCCCGCGGATGGTATCGGGGCTGCGACCTGCCCATCCTCGGGCAGCGTAAAGCGATAGCCAAATCCGGTGACGGTCGAGATCGCGCCCTTGCCTAGCAGCTTGCGCAAGGTCGAAATCTGTACCGTCAGATTGCCATCCTCAACCACA
>CAYXXQ010000531.1:0-1918 GCA_964469075.1 uncultured Rhodobacter sp. | reverse complement strand
GGGGTGATGCCGATGCCGCCGCCCATCAGATAGGTTTTGCTGGCGTCCTCGGCCAATGGAAAGTGGTTGAGGGGTTTGGAAATGAACACCATACGACCGGCCTCAAATATCCGATGCATCAGTTTTGAGCCTCCCCTGCCACTGTCATCACGCAAGACGGCGATCTGGTATTTGCTGCGGTTAGCAGGATCGCCGGAAAGGGAGTACTGGCGAAAATACTCAGGCGCGACCACCACGTCAATATGCGCTCCTGCTGAAACTTCGGACATATTGCTGCCGTCCGGCATCGAAAACTCATACTTGGTGATGTCAGGGGTCATTTGATCAACACCCGACAAAACCACGCGCAGGACCGGCGTTTCGGCCTTGTCGTTTGTGTAGACATGTTCTGGCGGCAGGCCTTTGGCGCGACGGGTTTTATGCTCGGTCGCGGAGATCATGGCTTGATAGGCGGCAATACCTGCCTCGCGGTCGGCGGGATAGGGCCAGGCAAAAGGCGGCGGTGCTAGTGTGGCGGGATAAACCGCAAGGGTCTGATCCTGGTATTTCAGATCAAGGTCTTTGGACAAAGCGCGGGCGTTCACCGGATGGTCAGAGGAATGATAAGGACCGTCATCGGTCATCTCCAGATCCCACCACCATTTCTTGACTTGGTTAATCTCGCCATTGCCGATGATATCATCCAGTTTCGCCAGTGCGCGGGCGGTGATTGGCGCTCTCATCGCGGCCCATCTGAAGGGGCGTTCGGCAAAAATGCCTTCCAGGTTCCAGGGGCAGGTTTTCATGCAGCGCCCGCACATCGCGCCGTTCTTCTGGCTGACCCGATAGGTGGTGCAGCGCTGGCTGTCGGATTTCCAGATCTCGTAGCCATTGAACATCAGCTTCGGCCCGGCGGTGATTGCACCTGACGGGCATTCACGGGCACATTTGTTGCAGGCTTCACAGAATTTTTGCAGGCCGAAATCAATCGGTTTATCGTGGCTCATCGGCATATTGGTGGTCACGGCCCCTGATTTCAGGCGCGGTCCCAGGAACGGGTTCAGGATCACCTCACCAATTCTTGAGACTTCGCCCAGGCCCGAAAGCAGCAGCAAAGGCGGTTGCAAAACCTCGCCATCCATCACCGAATGCACCCGCGCGGTATAACCAAGATTGCGGATTTGCCGGGCAATCACGCCGCCAAGCAGGGAAAACCGCAAATAGGCGCGCATGGATTGCGCGCAAGCGATCCAGTCATCGCCCGAAGCGCCCTCCATCGTTTCATGCCCCTGGTCGATAATGATCGAGATGGCGTTCTGGTGGTATGCGGGCAAGGGCTGGCCAGCCGCATCATGGGAATAATAGGCCCAGTCAGGGCAGCGCGACAGGCCGACCGCATCGCAGCCCAAAAAGTAACAGGTGGCCTTGATATTGGCGGCGTTCTGGTCGGCGTTGGTGGTTGATGGATGGATGTCGGCGGCATCGCCATCCTGCAACAGCACGAAAGCGCCAAGGGACGGGCGAAAGGCAAAGGCGGCTGCGGATTTTCGGACATAGTTGCCGTTCTTTGCACCTTCCTGGGCTTGCGGCCCAAGATCACCAAACAGCGACCGCGCGAACATGTCGGCGCGTTTGGGCACGCGCGCGACATTGGGTTCGTCAATGTAGGTGGTCGGGTCATCTAAGCGCTTCAGGGTTTCAAACGGGTGAGGTCCGTCTTTGAAGGCGCGCTTGGCGAAAGGATCATGGTTAAGCGCGTTTTTGGCCTGATGGCCAAGTCCGGTTTTCCAGGCAAGCCCCGGGGCCTGGCGCGGCAACAAGGGCTTGTCGGCGGTCAGATCAAGGGTCGTTGTAACAACGCCAATGCCAAATCGGCTGCCCAGAAATGGATTGGTCAGCGCGCCGTTTTCAATCGTCGCAAGCCCGGCGGCAACTGCCA
>CAYXXQ010000530.1:0-1935 GCA_964469075.1 uncultured Rhodobacter sp. | reverse complement strand
TGCCTGCGGTATAAAGGGGGGGATGTTCCAGCAGCCAGATCGCCTCCTCCGCCTGCCCAGCGGCGATGGCGGCAACTCGGTCCTCCATCCAGGTGATCGCCTCGGGATAGGCGACGGGATGGTCGGTGATGATCCAGTCAATCATTGCTTGCCCCCTTCGGGATGCCCTGAAAACTGCCGTGGCGTGTCGGCCCTGACTATTTAGGCGGGGATTTGCGGCCTGTCATCCCCAGTCATTGACTGGCTGCGCTTTGCCCGGGCTTTTCACCGCCGATATGCCACGGATCGTTTTAATGCGGCTACAAGGCCGCTATCCGAAACGCCAGTGCAACAATTCAAATGGGCGGCAATGGTGGGCCGCATGTAATCTGAGATCAAAGCGGCCCTTGGGCTTGGCCAGACCAATCGTCGCTGGCCCTGATCGGCGGTGCGATTTGGTATTGGGGGTTTGAAAAGCCTTCCGAACACCGCCTGCAATACCGGACCGAGGCTGCGGCAATGGGCAATTTGCAAGTGATCGTCAATGCCACCGGCACAATTACGCCGACAAATCCTGTCGATAACTCACGTGAGATGTCAAGCACCCTGAAAACCGCCTTGGCGGCCTATAATGATCACGTCGAAAAGGGCGCCGTGCTTGCCGCGCTTGATACCGAAAAGCTGCAGGCAATGCTGGATGTCCTGACCGCTGCGGCCGGGGCAGCATCGGCGCGCTTTTTGCGGGCTGACGCGACAATGCAAGAGGCCGCCCATGCGGATCGCCTGATCTGGATTGTCGACGGGATGCAACAGCGCGATCATCAGACCAGCGAGGGCAAGCGATGATTTGGGAAACGGTCAGACTGGCGATCCAGGCGATTGTGCTGTCGCTGATGGGGGGAACTCTGGGGTCGATCCTGGGGTTGGGGCTGGCCACCTTCGCCTCAATGTTGATGAGCATCCTGTTCACACCCGACCCGCTGGTGGTTTTGAGGGCTTTCGCCTTTTCCGCCTTTGCCGACGTGATTTTCGGCTATTTCCCAGCCCGCGCCGCCGCCCGCCTTGACCCGACCAGGGCGCTGCGCCACAAGTGAAACCGCAGCCTTGATCCCACCAAAAAGCGACGGCGTTCGGAAAACCCGACGATCTTCTGACACACCGATTTTTTCACTTCACAAGGGCCCGGGCAGCGGCTATAGACCCGGCACCAAGTCAAGATGTGCGGTCGTGGCGGAATTGGTAGACGCGCAGCGTTGAGGTCGCTGTGGGGTAACACCCGTGGAAGTTCGAGTCTTCTCGACCGCACCACCCCTTGTTTTGATAGCCTTCCCCAGCTGTGAAAATCGTTGTTTCTTGCGCGCGGTTATGCGACGCAACCTCTGCCAAGTTGGTCCAGGCTGGCAAGACACAGAAACAGGTTTCGACCCCCGGAGGGATGCTCATTTCCGAAGATCCGTATATCGACAAGGACACTTTAGATCCGGCCCCGGCCATCGGGTTCATCCCTTATGGGCTGCGGTTTCGCGGGCCGCTTGTTAGGGTTGCGCTGGCCGATCTGGAATGGCCTTTGGGCATGCCCACGCGTCTTGTGGGCAAAAGCGTCGGCGATCTTGACACAAAGGATCATTTGATCGCCAACCCGGTCTGGTGGCTTTATGGCCCGGCAATGCGCGGTGTTCGGGCGCAGGTGTCGTTGATGTTCGCAGAGCCCGCGTCGTTTCATGGCAATCACATGCGTCTGGCCAAGCTTTTTCATCGCCGGTTTTACCGAGTGCTAACCAGCAACAACACTATTTTACGGGATCTGCCAAATAGGCAATTTTTCGTGCTCGGCAGCACCTGGGTGCCGGATTGGGCGGACAGGGCGTGCCAGAAAACCCGGATGCTGTCGCTGATTGCATCTAACCGCAATTATTCATGAAGCCCCTGTTTTGGCGCGTGGGGCGATGTTTGAAG
>CAYXXQ010000529.1:0-1965 GCA_964469075.1 uncultured Rhodobacter sp. | reverse complement strand
GCGGCGGTTTTTGCGGCTGCGGTTGCCGATTGGCGGGTCGCCTCGGCGTCGGGTTCGAAGATTAAAAAGGATGGCAGCGGCAAGATGCCTGCGCTGGAATTTGCCGAAAATCCCGACATTCTGGCCGGGGTGTCGCAGTTGACAAAGGATCGCCCGGCGCTGGTCGTCGGCTTTGCGGCCGAGACCGATGACGTGATCGCCAATGCCACCGCCAAACGCAAGCGCAAGGGCTGTGACTGGATCGTCGCCAATGATGTCAGCCCGGAAACCGGCATCATGGGCGGGACGGAAAACGCCGTGACCTTGATTTCGAACAAAGGGGCCGAGGCCTGGCCGCGCATGGGCAAGGATCAGGTCGCCGCGAAATTGGCAGACCGCATCGCACAGGCGCTGGCATGACGCCGGTGGTGAAGCTTTGCCGTCTTGACGGTGCTGACCCTGAAATTGCCCTGCCGTCTTATGAGACCGGGGGCGCAGCCGGGGCCGATCTGCGGGCCAATCTGGCCCCGTTCGACCGTGCGACCGGGGTTGAGCTTGCCTCCGGTCAGCGGCTGCTGGTGCCAACTGGCCTGTCGCTGGAAATCCCGCCGGGGTTTGAATGCCAGATCAGGCCGCGCTCGGGGCTGGCGCTGAAACAGGGGATCACGCTGGCCAATGCACCGGGGACGATCGACAGCGATTATCGCGGGCCTTTGGGGGTGATCCTGATCAATCTGGGGCAGGATCCGGTGGTGATTTTGCATGGGGATCGGATCGCGCAGTTGGTGATCGCGCCAGTGGTGCAGGCGGGGTTCACGCTGGTGTCTCAGCTTGGCGAAACCGCGCGCGGGGCTGGTGGTTTCGGCTCAACCGGGCGCGGCTGATGTTTGTGGTTTTACTGATTGCCGGGTTTTTTCTGGGCCTTGGTTACCTCATGCGGGCCTCAAAACTGGCGCAAGTGTCACTGCTTGGGGTGCTGTTTGCCGCCGTTCTGGCGATCCAGTTGACCCTGCCTCAGGGCCATCCGTTGCGTGATGCAACCGGCAGCTCGCCCGCTGACTGGGCGATTTTGCTGGGGTTCGCGGTGCTTGTCGGGCTGTATGTCCTGCTGCTGCGCTGGCTGAAATCCCGCGCGCGGCCTGCGGCGGAACCGACCCAGGAAGGCCCGTTTTCATCGACCGAGCTTGAACGCTACGCCCGCCATATCGTGCTGCATGAAATCGGCGGTGGCGGGCAGCAGAAGTTGAAAGCGGCCAAAGTTCTGGTGATCGGGGCCGGGGGGTTAGGCTCGCCGTGCTTGATGTATCTGGCGGCGGCGGGGGTTGGCACGATTGGTGTGGTTGATGATGATGTCGTCAGCCTGTCAAACCTGCAACGCCAGGTGCTGCATGCCGAAGACCGGATCGACATGGCCAAGGTTTTCAGCGCCGAAATCGGCCTGAAAGCGATCAATCCGCATGTAAAGATCAGGCCGTTCAACCGCCGCCTGGTCAAAGACAATGCAGACAGTATTTTTGACGGGTTTGATCTGGTGCTGGACGGGTCGGACAATTTCGCTACCCGGCATCTGGTGAACGCGGTTTGCGTCGCCAAAGGCCTGCCGCTGGTGTCAGCCGCGATCAGCCAGTGGGAGGGGCAGATCAGTCTGTTTGACAGCGCCAAGGGCGGGCCGTGTTACGCCTGCGTTTTCCCTGAAACCCCGTCGGCCGATCTGCTACCATCCTGTGCCGAGATTGGCGTGATGGGGGCATTGCCCGGGGTGGTCGGCGCGATGATGGCGGTTGAGGCGATCAAGTTTATCACCGGCGCTGGGCAGCCGCTGATCGGCGAAATGCTGATCTATGACGCGCTTTACGGCGAAAACCGCAAGCTGAAGGTGGCCCGGCGGCCTGATTGCGCGGTTTGTGGTGACAGCGACTAAGGCCTACAGCATCGCCGGGACGACCTGATCGGGTGGGCGGTGGCCGTCAGCGAAGGTCTTGATAT
>CAYXXQ010000528.1:0-1967 GCA_964469075.1 uncultured Rhodobacter sp. | reverse complement strand
ATGACGGAGCCTTTGGTTCCGGCCCATAGGCCCGCCAGCCGCCTTGTGCCGCGCGGAAAGCGTTTTTGGATGCCCGCGTGCCGCCGGTCGTGATCCAGCCGCAATCCGCGCAGGATATTGGCGGTGATGTCGCGGCAGGTAGTGATTTGAAAACCGGCATCTGCGAGGTCTGACAGGATGGTGTGATGGCACCCGGACGGGCCGAAATCGGCGTAAAGCAGATGGCCGCCGGGTTTCAGGACGCGCCAGGCCTCGGCGTAGAACCGGGCTGCATCGCTGTAGCAATGGGCGCTTTCGACATTGGTGACGACATCAAATTTGGCGGCTGCGAAGGGCAGGTTTTGGGCGTCACCGGCTTTATACTCAAGGCCAGCAATCCCGGCATGGACCTTGGTGCAAAACCCCATGGCGCTTTCGGCCCAGTCAAGGCCGATGGTCTGGCGCGGGCCCAGGTAGCGGTGGATATAGGACGGCCCGCCGCCGCGTCCGCTGCCGACATCCAGCACGCGTTTGCCGGTCAGATCGACCTGGCTTGCGACGACGTGGTAAAGCTGGGCGCAGTAGCGTTCAGCCTCGTCGGTTGGCAGCAGGGTCGGGCGTTGGGACGGGTCGTCAAAGTCAAAGCCGTAATTCATGAACCGCCAGTCGGTGGCGTTGCGGAATTTACGGCCCAGCAGTTCATATATCCGTTTGGCGCGGCGGCCCCGGAAATAGTTATACTGCCGGAGCGGTTTGAACATCGTCGCGCTGTCCTATCAATGACCCGCCAATCCATAGCCATGCCGAAGCGCCCGCGTCAATGTTTGGCTGGCGCGGCTCAGGCCTCGCGCCATTGGCCGATGGCCAGACCGTCCAGCGCATAATGGCCGACGCGGGTGCGGATCAGGCGCAGGGTCGGGTGACCGATGGCCGCCGTCATACGGCGAACCTGTCGGTTGCGGCCCTCGGCGATGGTGATTTCAAGCCAGCAATCGGGGATGGCCTTGCGCACCCTGATCGGTGGGTCGCGCGGCCAGAGGGTTTCAGGCGGATCGATCAGGTTGGCTTTGGCCGGGCGGGTTGGGCCGTCTTTCAGTTGAACACCGTCGCGGAGCTGCTGCACGGCCTCAGGCGTCGGGATGCCTTCGACCTGCACCCAATAGGTTTTTGCCAGCTTGTGTTTGGGGTGGCTGATCCGGGATTGCAACGCGCCGTCGTCGGTTAAGACCAGCAAGCCTTCGCTGTCTTTGTCCAGCAGTCCGGCGGCATAGACACCCGGCACGTTGATGAATTCCGACAGGGTGCGCGCGGATGATCCTTGGGTGCCCTTGTCAGTGAATTGCGACAGGGTGCCGAAGGGTTTGTTGAACAGGATCACGCGGGACATGGGCGATCTGTGCCTGATCCCGGCGCCGCGTGCAAGCAGATCAGGCGTCGGGGTCGGCGACCAGTTTGCGCACCTCGCCTGCCAGCACCTTGCCCATCGCGTTGCGCGGCAGGGTTTTGATGAATACGACATCTTTGGGCTGCTTGTACCTGGCGATCTGGCCGGGAAATGCGGCAAGGATGGTTTGCTTGTCCGGGCCGCCCGGTTCGATCACCACGGCGGCGACCGGGACTTCGCCCCATTTGGGGTGTTTGCGGCCAACCACGGCGGCCTCTACCACACCGGGCAGGCGGTTGAGGATACGCTCAACCTCGGCTGGATAGATGTTTTCGCCGCCGGAAATGATCACGTGTTTCACACGATCAGCGAACCAGTAAAGGCCGTTTTCATCCAGAAAGGCGACGTCGCCGGTGCGAAACCAGCCATCAATCAGCGCCAGTTTGGTGGCCTCAGGGTTGTTCCAGTAATGGCTGAAATTATTTGGGCCTTTGACCCAGATTTCGCCCGGCTCGCCCACATTGCATTCAAACCGGTCGATCCGGCGCAGCGAGATTTGCGTATGCGCGCCGCAGCGCCCGATCGAGCCTTGGGTCGCCTCGGA
>CAYXXQ010000527.1:0-1973 GCA_964469075.1 uncultured Rhodobacter sp. | reverse complement strand
CGTGACCTACGATGCCGCCAGCGATGCCAATGCCCCGACGATCTACCTCAACGGGGTGCGCGTCGAGGCCTTGGAGTATGTGGCCCCCGCCGGTTCCGCTCCGAACAACGCGGGGAATGCCTTGGGTTCGATCGGCAACAGCCCTGATCTCGACCGCGCCTGGGACGGACTGATCGACGATGTTCGGATTTTTGATCGTGTGTTGACCGCCGCGGAGATCCGTGAACTCCTGGCTCTTCCCCCCGAGAACGTTGGCCCCAGCGTCGCCGCGGGCAAGGATTTGGCCGTGTTGGTGACCGGGGAGGTGTTGCTTGAGGGCACCGTCAGCGACGACGGGTTACCGCTGGGTGAGGGCGGTTTGAGTATTGAATGGCAGGTAACGGCTGGACTGGGCAATGTGGTGTTTGGGAATCCGGAGGCCGTCGAAACAACCGCTTCCTTCAGCGATATCGGTGACTACACGTTACGTCTCATTGCCGATGATGGGGAGGTCGCCACGGCCGATGACGTTCTCATTACCGTTACCGACCAGGCGGTTGTGGCGTTTGCCGAACGCCGCTCAGCCCCCTCCGAGGGAGACGGCTCGGTCAGTGTGGTTGTCACGCTCGGCACCGAAGCCGATCACACGATCACGGTCGATTACGATGTCGTGTCCGGAACGGCCACGGCCGGTGATGATTACGTGCTGGCTGCCGATACGCTGACGTTTACGCCCGGGACCATTTCGCGGACGATCGGTATCTCCCTCACCGATGACGTTGCGATCGAGGGCACCGAGACGATCGTTCTTGAGCTCACGTCACCCGGTGGCGCTCTCCTCGGCGTATCCGAACATGTTGTGAGTATCGTAGATAACGATATTGATGTGGTGCTGAGCGTGAAGCAGGCGCAGACCAACGAAATTCGGTTCGGCCTGCGCACCGGCGCTGGTGCGGACTTCGATCCCGCTCTGGACGCCGCCACCGAACCCTCAGTTGATCCCGGGCTTGCTTACGTCCGCCTGCTGAACCGTGCCGTGATCGATCCCGATCAGCGCGAACTGGCCGCCGATTTTCGGGCAGAAACGCAGTCGATAACGCGCTGGCGACTCCTGCTCACCGTACCCGAGGGACGAGGAGCCGCGAGCTTCGCCTGGGACAGCGCGACCTTCGACATCGGCCCCGGCCGCCGACTCCTGCTCCAGAAACTAGCCGGCGAGACGCCTGTTGGCAGCGCCATCGACATGACGTTGAGCCGATCGTTGATGGTTGTTGCCTCAACCGAATTCGAGATCGCTTACGGCGAAGAAGAAACGGGGTTGGTTCTGGACCTGCAGCCCGGCTGGAATCTGGCGGGACTCCCCGTGATGACCACCCAATCGGTGAGCGAACTCCTCTCCGGAACCGCAACGCTTCGATCCGTTTGGCTCTGGCAGGCAGGCCGCTATGTCCGCGTTCCTTCGGGAACGGCTCCCCCCTCCGAGCGCGCGCTCTGGATCTACAGCCCTCTGGGGGGCGAAAGCAAGCTCATACATGGCCTGACGGCGGATGGGCTCTACGACGTCAGGCCCGGCTGGCACGGCTTTTCTCCGGTCCCCCGCGATCCTATTCCCGCGGGGGCGTTTCCCAAGCTCGTGTTCTTCGCCTGGGATCCCGCGACGGACGCCTACAAGAAGCTCGCCCCCGACACCACCCTCGAACGCCTCAAAGGCTACTGGCTGCTCGGGCTCGAAGACCTACTGTTGGATCTCGGTGAGCAGTAGTCATTGGTTACGAGGATCTCGCGCCAGATCCGCGAAGCCGGACGGGCTTTTACAGCCCCAGTTTCTTGCGCGCCTCGGCCTCCGGGACGCCAGCCGCCAAGAGAGCCTCGAGTGCAGCCAGGGCAAGCTCTTCCTTCTCCCGCTGCGCTTCTTCCCTCTGGCGCTGCGCCTCTTCCTTCTGGCGCTGCGCCTCTTCCTTCTGGCGCTGCGCCTCTTCCTTCTGGCACCGTTC
>CAYXXQ010000526.1:0-1979 GCA_964469075.1 uncultured Rhodobacter sp. | reverse complement strand
GGCTCCGTCCCAGCCATACAGGGGACATGGGTTGCGGGCCGTTGCGCCTATCGCAGTATGCCTGCTGGATGAACCTGCCAAGACTGAACCGCGATTATCTCCCTGCCATTGGACTCGGCGTAACCCAGATCATGGGCTACGGGACGTTGATGTACGCCTATGCGGTGCTCTTGCCAGAAATGGCCAAGGATCTTGGACTGACTCTGTCAGAGGTATTCGGCATTCTGTCGCTGGGCCTTTTCTTTGGCGGCCTGGTCTCACCCATTGCCGGAAAACTGGTGGACCACTGTGGCGGTCGCTGGGTGATGACACTGGGCTCGATCGTGGCCAGCCTTGCGCTGATGGCGATGAGCCAAATTGAAGGGCGGATCGGGTTGTTTGTGCTGATCCTGGTGGCCGAAGGCGCGGGTATGTTCGTGCTGTATAATGTAGCCTTTGCCAGTGTGGCGCGACTAGATCTAGGCGTTCTGCCGCAACGCTCGATTTCTGTCATCACGCTGTTTGGCGGGGTCGCCTCGACTATTTTCTGGCCGCTGACTCTCTCGCTGTTTAACCGGTACGGTTGGGAAACAACATGGGTGATCCTCGGCTTCAGTGCCTTGCTGATCTGCACACCGATCCACTTCTTTGTCTTGCGCGGGCCTGAACGCGAAGCCGATGCACCCAAGCCTGACAATGCGCCGGACTGGCCCGAACTGACCGGACATCTGCGCAAACAGGCCATGCTGTGGATGGTCGTTTCTTTCATTTTTTCTGGCTACCTGATGGGCGCTGTTATGACACTTTGGGTGACCAATGTTCAGGACTTGGGCCATACGGCAGCCATTGCAGCCTTCGCCGGTGCCGTCATCGGCCCGTTCAAGACCGTGGGCCGGTTTTTCGAGATGGTGGTGAGTCGCAGCATGTACCCGTTGGTGACCTATGCGCTTAGCCTCGGCCTGATGTTTTCTGGCTTTGTCGTCCTGTTGATCTTCGGATTTACGTTAACTGGACTTCTGCTTGCGGCCGCACTTTACGGAATGGGCGACGGGATCAAAACCATCGCGCGCGGTACCCTGCCTTTGGCGCTCTTCGGTGCCAAAGGTTACGGCGCACGACTTGGGTGGATCTCCTTCGTGCAAATGGGGATCAACGCCTCTGCCCCTTTTGCTTTTGCATGGACCACGCAAACCTACGGCGGCTGGTGGTCTTTTGCTGTCATGGCCCTGTGTCTTTGCTGTGCCATCGCTACCTATATGTTTATTCCCGACCCAAGGACCAACAGATATGACCCCGCGCAAAATAGGCGCCTGCCTGAAAACATCTGAGATTGCCAACCACCGCGATTGGCTGTTTGATGATGCCCGCGATATCGAACTACAGGATTTCATGTCCCATGCCGCGCTGACCAGCGGATTCGACGATCGCATTGCCGCCGCCAAGACGGCCCTTGATGGGCATACTGGACGCCTTGGCATTCATGGGCCCTTTGAAGGTCTGGATATCGACAACAAAGACGCGGAACTGCGCCCGATCATTACTGCACGGTACCTGAAAGCGCTGGAGGCTGCAGACCGGATCGGCGCACGCCAGATGGTGCTGCATTCGCCATACACAGCTTGGTATCAGAACAACATTTTCAGCTTTTCGGGCTACGCCGAGAGCAAACTGGGCCGCATCCATCAAATTCTAGACCCCGTCGTGCGCGCAGCCGAAGACATGGGCATCACTCTTGTGATCGAAAACATTCAGGACGTTCGCCCTGAAACCCGCCGCGCCATGGTCGATAGCTTTGGATCAAGCGCCATCGCACTATCCATCGACACCGGACACGCCCAACTGGCCCGCCGTATGTCAAACGCGCCTCCCGTCGCAGATTTTATTATCGATGCCGGTGCGCAATTAGCGCATGTGCATTTGCAAGACGTCGATGGCCACGCCGACCGGCACTGGGCCCCAGGAGAGGGCGAAATCGAATGGACAGCTGTCTTTCGCGCGCT
>CAYXXQ010000525.1:0-1981 GCA_964469075.1 uncultured Rhodobacter sp. | reverse complement strand
TAAATTTCTCAATATTTTTAGCAGTTTTTGCATTATCAGGATCTTCAGTTAATTCGTCAAAAGCAGTTTTGTCTATTTCTTCTAAACATTTAAATGATGAATCTCCAACTATCGATACAACTCCTGAAGCATCATCAGTTTTTACTGCGGACGTATCTACTTTGTAATCTTTTACTAAATATCCTCTACAAACTTTTTTTAGTGTTGTTCCATCATCTTGAAATTCTATTAAATATACTACAGAATTATCTAACGCATTGTTTTGCGTTACGAACGCTTGACTGTATCTTAAATGAGTTAGAATTTCTATTCTAGTATTTTTATTTCCAGGTTCACAAATTCCTACTATCCCATTAGATAGTTTTGTTCCTATGCCACAATCTTCATGATTTGGGTTTACTAAACATAATGAATTTTTTAGTGGATTTATAAATGTAAATATACTGTTCCATTCATCGTCATAACTTGCCGCACAACATTGCGCTTGGTAAGGATGAGGACTTCCACAGACCTCGTTTAATGTTTCTTTATTACTTTTAAATGCATCATAAATTTTTGTTATCTCTTTGGGGCCTCTTTGATCAACTAATGAACAATCACTCGCTAATTTTAATTGGCCATCTACTGTTTTACTTCCTGCAAATCCTGCATCAGTAATAGTTAAAGTGCCTCCAGTTATCGGAGAAATTTCTGTTGGTGCAGTAGGATTACGTATTAATGAAGCTGAAGAAAACATCGATGAAGTTTTTGCGTCTAATAATGTTCCTAATGTTTTTTTTCCGCCACCTTGTTGTCTAACATATTCTTGAAATGAAGGTATTGCAGGACACATTACTCTGTCACAAATCATTGCTCTTCCTTTTATTACTTTATCTCTTGATTTTATTGAATCACTACATGATTGACATGCCGATTCTATATCATCATCATCATTATCTGATTTTGCGCCTTCTCCAAAATATTGAGTGCACAGTCCTTGTTTTGCTACCGCTTCTAATTTTGATTGCCCTGCTGCAGTCTTAAGCAATTTCCCTAAACTTCCTGATGCTTCTGAAGCTATTGCCCATTTACAACTCATTTGAGTTTTGAATCTCATTATTAATTCTAGTGCAGTCATTCCTAAACATGTTGCAAAGGTATATTTTGTTATTTTGTTTAATGGTTTAGAAATTGTTTCTAAAAAATTTATTGTTGCATTTAATGCTTTTATTGTTGCATTTAAAAATCCTTCAGGCAAAACACTGGGATCTATTCTTTTATCAATTAGTATGTCTGAATAAAAACAATGTTTTTGCATTGTTTTTTGGGTTGTTGCTCCTGCCACATCTCCTTTTCCAAAAGTTACTACAGCTCCTGATGCAACTCCTGTTGTTGAAGGATTATAATTTATTTCTAGCGTTAATAAAAAATTAAAACATCCTAATCCTACATTTCCGCCCACGCAAATTCTTCCTTCTCCGTGCGAACTTATGTTTTCTTCTTTTTCATAATATGTTTCTCCTTCTACATCTATTGGTTTAAAATTTGCAATTATTACTCCCATATATTCTCCAGTTCCGGTTTCCGTAATATAAGAACTTAGAGGTAATGCTAAATAATCTGCCGGAGAATCAAATTGATCTTCTGCCAGTGCACTTCCTACTTCTGCACCATAAATTGTTGGCGGACTTGTTATTGTTGCAGTTGTTCCTGCTCCTTGCCAAGTAAGTTTGTAGGCTATTGTATATGAAGCCACTCCTTCCATTATTTCTCTCGGTCTTATACTTTCAGGAGTTACAGATATTATTTCTACTTTCCAATCGCCACCATCACTACATTGGCCCACTTGAATTTCTCCTTCCAGAGGTTCTGATCTTTGACCTAATGCATCTACAGCAATTATTACCACTTTATTTTTTGAACCGATTCCTATTCCTGTTGATGCTGTTGCAGTATCTGTTGATGCTTCAACTCCCGCTGTTGTGCTTCCAACTCCTGCGGT
>CAYXXQ010000524.1:0-1987 GCA_964469075.1 uncultured Rhodobacter sp. | reverse complement strand
GGCCAGTCGAGAAAACGCCATTCACCCAGTGTTTCCGCGCCGTCAGCAGCGATACAGCCCAGCAACTGCTCAGAGAGGCCAGCAAGATAGTCGCGCTGCGCCGACAGATAGGCGTAGTCAGCCGTATAGCGCCACCACGTCTGCTGAATCAGCAGCCACCAAACCGAATAGCTGCTGATGCCGTTCATCCAGCCCGGCAGTGGGGTGGCGTCGCGCTGCCAGTCGAGACTGCGCGGCACGATGTCGCAATCCCCGAAGACGCTGAGGATGACCATGGTTTCGGGATGCATGTCGCCGATCCACACCAGACGATCGCGCTTGATCCCGTCCCAGAGCATGTCCTGCATGCACAACTGCGTGGTATAGGCACCCGTCTGCCAGATTTGGTTAAGCAACGGGTCGTCACAACGGAAGGCCCCACGCCACGGCAGATCACGATAGAGATGCACCGCGCGGACAGCGCTCAACCCGACCTCGTCGCCAGCGTCAATCCGCACGAAACGGAAGCCGGTGAGTCCGATCTCGGCGGTACCCCACCAGGGCAGGAGGACATGGTGATCATGAATGGCATGACCGTGAACAGGAAACGGATCCGCCATGGCCTCGGACGCTGACTCGCCGAAGCGGATTCGCACGCGCGCCGGCTGATTGCCGGTTGTCGAGGCCACGCAAATCTGCACGCCGCCATGAAGCTCACGCCCAAAGTCGAGCAGGATCGCCGCACCGGGCTTCAGTAAACAAACCCGGTTGCCCTTCCCAGGCCTGACCATGGGCTGTTCGATAAGGGCTTCGGCATCAACCGGGGCCTGATCTCCAGAAGTTTTCCAAAGCAACTTGACCGGCGCTATCAAATCTCGCACTCGCGGGTCACGCACCGTCAGCGGATCGCGGTCGGCCGGTTTGCCCTCAAGGGCGGCGTGGGCACGTTGCTTGTTGGTCATGATGTGATCTCTTGTGTCCCGTGTGGGGTGCAGTCACGTCGGGCGAAGTGGTTGGCTCAATCTCCACGGTTTAATTTCCAAGAATTTTATCATAACCGCCGAACAGCCTGCAACAGAAGACCACAGGCAGCCCTGGGGCAAACGCATCGAAGGATCAAGACGTATAGAGGTCCGAACACGAGAACAGGAGACGAGAGCCGTTGACGATTCAGGAATCTCCTACTCGTTATTCGTTCTCGTCGCCCGCGCTCGTCAACAGCCGGGTTCGCCGACGAGTCGGAGGGGGAGTGTTTTCACAGAGGTCATGCGTGCACTCCCCATTGCCGCCCCAACTCCAGGAACCGTTGCACCCGCGCCAGCGGTGTGCTGGGAGTGATTGGACTGGCGGTGCTGAGGATGAAGCCGCGGGCGATGCGGCCGGCCTCGACTTGGCGGCGGATTTCTTCCTCCATGTCGGCATCCGTGCCGTTCTGCAGGACCGCCACCGGGTCGATGTTGCTGAACAGGGTCATGCGGTCGCCGATGCGGCGGGCGATCTCGGCGGTGTCGTTGACGAAGCCTTTCATGCTGGCTTCGGGCAGCAGGCCGTCGGCCCCGGTGGCGGCGATCAACTCAAGCCGATCCATGATGCCACCAAAGTAGATCAGGATCGCTTTGTGGTTGAGGCGATGAATCTCGGCCACCATCGCCTTCATATACGGCAGACTGAACCGTTCGTACATGGCGGGCGAGATCATGTCGCTGGTGGTGGTGGCGTCGTCAATGTAGATCGCGTCACCCCCGCCGGCCGCGAACCGGCGAATGGCTTCGAGATTCTGCGCCAGGATCTTCTCGCACAGATAGTCGATCAACTCCGGTTGTTCGATCAACATCGGGAAGAGGTTGGTCAGCCCGACGTGGAAATGGCACGAGTAGACTGTGCCGATCACGCCGCCGGACACAATGAATTGATCCTGACCGAAACGCTGGACAATGGCGTTAACATAGTCATTGGCGCCCTCCGCAAGTTGCTGGGCGGCGGGGGTCACCGTAACGCGGGCGTCGAT
>CAYXXQ010000523.1:0-1994 GCA_964469075.1 uncultured Rhodobacter sp. | reverse complement strand
ATCAAAGGTCAGGCTGAGCGGTAACAGCCACCCGGCAACAACCTGTTCGTTCTTGACGACCGGTGCCCGGCGGGCCGCGCCAATCCCCAGTATCGCTGATTGACCGATTGGAATGATCGGTGTCGCCCATCGTACGCAGGGGACCATGCCAGCACTGGTAATCGTGAAAGTCGCTCCACACACATCATCATGGGTGAGTTTTCGGTCCATACCGCGGCTTCGCAAGTCAAAGACGGTCTCAGCAATCTGTTGGAGGCTCAAGGTGTTTGCAGCCTTGATGACCGGTACGATCAGATTGCCGTCTGGCAGCGCCAGGGCGATCCCGATATTGATTTCACCGTATATTTCCAGGGTCTTGTCGGCTCGCACGGCATTTATCCTAGGATGCCGATGCAATGCAGCGGCCGTTATCGCGACGAGGATATGTGTCAGCGAGATCCGGGCTCTGGACGAGTTAGGGGCCGCTGACAGATCTTCATGAAAGCGCACCAATGCTTCGGCATCTGTCTCACCAAGAATCGAAACCGGCGCGGTAATCTGTTGGCTTTTCAGAAGGTGATCCGCTGCCATGCGTTGCATCGGATGGATCGCAACGCTGTCAGCGATAGGTGCATGCCTAGGTGGTAGTGATCTGCCCATGCAGTTGTTTCTCCACCCATAGATCTTCAATTTTATTAACATATGGTAGTGCCTTTTGTGTGCTGAGTCAATAAAAGTTGTGATTGATCACGTCGGCTAACCGTTAGGAACCACGGTTTCATGCGGCCAGTTTGCTGTTCTGATCCACTCTCGCTGACGCTATTATCGTGGGTGTGCCGCGCTGCAATAGTTACCACACCCGTGGCTTGTATGCGAAGCGATCCCTCTTGATGTCGATCAGCGGCTGGCCATCAAGACAATCCAGACCGTGCACGTGCAAGTTTAGCCTGTTAGTTGATATCAGCCGCACCTTCGACGCGCCAATCGGGTTTGGCCGCACCGGCGAGAGCAGCGCGAAGGTGCCGAATGTCTTGCTGCCCGAGTCGGTTCTTTACGACAATGATCGGTGCTTGGTCGCAATGTGTCGCGATGATACTACTATACCGCCTCTACTCCAAAACCCGAAAGTTCTCGTGGGTTATGTCGGCGGTAAGAACCAGTTTGAAACCCTGTTGCTGGACCCCGCATTGGACAACGATACCAAAGCTGCCACCGAAGTGGCGTCGCGGTATCAACATCCCGATGATATCTTTCAACTAATCTATACCTCCGGCACGACAGGCGAGCCGAAGGCGGTGATGCACAGTTCCAACACGCTGTTTTCGGCCATTGAATTGTTTTGCCAGCGTGTTGGCCTTGGCCGTGATGATATTGTGTTCATGGCCTCGCCTCTGGCGCATCAGACCGGGTTTGTTTATGGCATGATGCTGCCGATTTGGCTGCAAGCCTCGTCTGTTCTTCTGGATGTTTGGGAGCCTGAAAAGGCCGCAGATGTGATCGCCGAAACCGGCAGCACATTCACCATGGCCTCAACCCCATTCCTTAGTGATCTGACTGAAATAGCCACGCATTCTCCGGGAAAATTTGCCTCGCTTCAAAAGTTCCTTTGCGCCGGGGCGCCGATCCCCGAGGCGATTGTCGAACGTGCCCAGCAAAAGATGAAAACCTCGGTCTTTTCTGCCTGGGGCATGTCTGAAACCGGCGCGATCACCATCACCCGCGACGGTGATCCGGCGGAACGTGCGATTTTGACCGATGGTTTGCCGTTGCCGGGAACCCTTTCGCGTATCATTGGTGATGATGGTCTGCCCTGTGCGCCGGGTGTGCCCGGTCGTTACTTTGTGCGAACCGCATCCTACTTTGGTGGATACCTTAAACGCCAGCATCTGAATTCAGTTGATGATGAAGGCTGGTTTGACACCGGCGATATCGCCAAGGCGGATGCCGAAGGCTATATCCGCATCGCCGGGCGTACCAAGGATGTGATCATTCGCGGGGCGGAGAACATCCCCGTC
>CAYXXQ010000522.1:0-1995 GCA_964469075.1 uncultured Rhodobacter sp. | reverse complement strand
TTACAACTGCAATTGATTATCCTAACGCAAATCCTCACATAGGTCATGCCTTTGAAAAAATAATAACTGATTCCTATGCCAGATGGCATAAATTAGTTGGAAAAAATGTATTTTTCTTAACAGGATTAGATGAACACGGTCAAAAAATACAACAATCTGCAAAAGCGGCGAACTTAACTCCTGAAGAATTTGTGAATAAAAAATCAGAAATCTATAAAAATTTCATAAAAAAATATTTAATAAGTAATGATGAATTTATTAGAACTACTGATAAAAAACATGAAGATTTAGCACAACAATTATTTCAAAAAGTATTAGACAAAAAAGAAATATATTTGGGTGATTATGAAGGACATTATTGTATTCCCTGTGAACGATTCTGGACAGAAACCCAATTAAATAATAATTTGTGTCCTGACTGTGGACGAGAAGTAAAAATAGTAAAAGAACCAGCATACTTTTTTAAAATGGGAAAGTATCAAGAACGATTAATAAAACATATAGAAAATAATTATAAATTCATAGTTCCTAAATCCCGAAGAAACGAAATATTATCAAGATTAAAAGAACCGTTAAATGATTTATGTGTTTCAAGAACAAGTTTTGATTGGGGAATAAAATTACCTAACCACGAAGAACATATAATTTATGTTTGGTTTGACGCACTAATTAATTATTTATCAGGAATAGATTTTCCTGATGGAAAAAATTCAAGTTTTTGGCCTGCGGATGTTCATGTATTAGGGAAAGATGTTCTGTGGTTTCATGCAGTAATTTGGCCAACAATGTTAATGGCTTTAGATATTCCATTACCAAAAACAATTTTTGCTCATGGATTTATTAATGACTCCGCCGGAGAAAAAATGAGTAAATCCAAAGGTAATGTAATTGATCCAATAGAAATAGTTGAGAAATACGGAACTGATGCAGTAAGATATTATTTGTTAAGAAATATTCCTTCTGGAAGCGATGGAAATTTTTCAGAAAAAGAATTAATTACTAGATACAATAATGAGTTGGCAAATGATTTAGGAAATTTAGTTATGCGGATAACAAAATTGGTTAATAGTATATTTGGTGGAACATTAAAAAATAATAATTATGAAAAAGATTTAATTTTTGAAACAAAAATATCTGAAGCAAACGAATTATTTGAAGAATTTGAACATCACCAGGCGCTAGATAAATTGTGGTCTCTGGTGGCGAAAACTAATGCTTATATCAATGAACAATCGCCGTGGAAAATTAAAGACGATAAACAAAAATTAGGAAACATTTTATACAATGTATTGAATGCAGTAGATACTTTACAAGTATTATTAAGACCTTTTATTCCTGAAGCTTGTGATAAAATTGCTAAACAAATAAATTCTGAAGCAAGATTATTAACTGAATTAAATTTTGAAAAAGAATATGCTGTAATAGAATCTGAAGCAATATTCCCTAAAATTGAAGATTTTCCTGAAGAAAAAAATTTGTTTCCTCTGGATTTAAGAGTTGGAAAAATAGTTTCAATAGAAAATCATCCGGAAGCAGACAAATTATATGTTATGGAATTAGATTTAGGAATTGAGAAAAGAACAATAGTTGCAGGATTAAAACCTTATTACAAAACTGAAGATTTAGAAGGGAAAAAAGTTGTTGTTGTTTGTAATTTAAAACCTGCAAAACTTCGGGGAATAGAAAGCAATGGAATGATTTTAGCAGCAGATCAGGGAGAACTAGTTGGAGTATTAATTTCTGAAGCAGCTATTGGCACAAGAATATTGCCTGATGGGTACGATTTTGAAGAAACAGGAACTATTGATTTCAAAGAATTCTCTAAAATAAAATTGTTAACTGATAATAAAACAAGAGTAATTTTTAAAAATAAACTACTAACTGGAGAGGGGAAATTTGTTATTGCAGAAAGAGTTGGGGCTGCGGCAAAAATACGCTAATTAGTAAGATTTTTTTATTTTAATTTTTTCTTTATTATTTTTTATGATTGTTATA
>CAYXXQ010000521.1:0-1995 GCA_964469075.1 uncultured Rhodobacter sp. | reverse complement strand
CTTTTGCTAATAGTCTCTCGTACCGTCACATCTCCTTTCATTACTACCTTATATTGACGACTTGGGGACGTACCACCAGAGCCTAGTTTCTTTACTTCACCGTCTGCTTGCTCTGCTTTTACCTTCAAGAGCTTGTATGAATCAATTTGAATATCAGAGGTGCTATTAAGTACACCAAAAGAAGTATCTACAGTTACTGTCTTAGTCGTACCTCCTGTAATTGACACAATATGCGCTAGTTGTCCTGCTCCTAGTCCTGATAGGAACTCAATCTCGTAACCGTCCTGTTCTCCAGCTGCTGTTTCTCCTAGTACGTCAGTCAATGTATCTGTGGTGTTAAACTGTGTAGCGTTTAACCAGGTAACAGAGTTGACTAGCAATGGGAAGCCTGGCAGTGTTAAATCTTTGTACTTTACTGTTACTGTTTCGCCAGATGCTAGCGTGTCGTTCTTTATTGCAAATGCTTCGAACGCATCTGCTACACTCTCTGACTCGTGCCGTACTAGAGTGAAGTGGGCCTGTGGTGTTGCTGTTCCCTCCATCCATACACCCTCAGTTTCTACCCCACCACCTACCATTAGTCGAGTTTCGGGGGTATTAGTAATAAGTAGTGGGCCGGAAAAGCTCACTTTGTGCGAGCCATAGTCAGCGGTTGTATCAGTAAGGGCGTACTTATGTGTTAATGAGTACGTTTCTAAGTCTAATACCCATACACCAGATGGTGAGCGTGGGTCGATGTTATTATCACTTTCTGCTCCATCCTCTGTATTTACATAGATGTAACAGTACTTTCCAGATACTTGTGCGCCTTTGGGGTGTATAGCTCTTGAGGTTGATGAATCTTGTACCAGTCCAGGTTGGCAACCGTCCATAACTTTAGAGTCGTTAGCCCATGGGAACTGAGCTACTGTTACAAAGCCTGCTCCGTTAAAGGCTTGAATGTAGCCCTGGTCAGTTACTACAAATGGTGTGTTATTGTAAGTAAACATTGTTAAACACGCTCGACCTTCGATTGCGTAGGATTGGTTGTATGAGGGATCTCCTAAGGTGTTTACTCCACCAACTTGTACCTCGTAGACATAAGCGTTGTTTTCAACTTCTGTATATGAACCAACCCACATTCTGTCCAGAGAAGGTGTCATAGTAGACGCTACCATTTGTGAGTCTATGGTAATAATAGTACCGTTTGCAACTCCGTTATAATAACGAATTTTGTTCTTATCAGTAATAAACAAAGTGTCTGTTCCTGAGCGTAAGACGTCCATAGTGTGACCAAAGTTTGCCGTTAAAGCTGTTCCGCTAGCTACATCTGTCCAAAAGTCATCGTCTTTCGTTGAACCGTCCCATGACATAATGTCAGTACCTAAAGAAATAAGTAAAAGACCGCCGAAAGAAGTCATGTCTGTTTCAAAACCTAAGTCTTCTGAGCCTAGTGTAGATATATCGCCCCAGTTACTTGCGTTTGTAGGGTCACTGGTTACACTACAGTCGTAAACATCATCTTGTGTAGCAACATAGTATTGTCCATCGTGTAGCTGGAGGGCTAATACACGTTCAGAACCGATTTCGTCTGTTCCTAGTACTTGTGTTAACCGTGGTGCAGGTTTAATAACTCCAGGGTTACTATCTAGGTCACAGTTGAAGGTACTCCAAAGGTTTCCCCCATAGTCTCCTACGTTGGATTGAATAAATCGTTTTAGTTCATCTGGTGTTTTTCGTGTACTCATATTTTATGTGTCTATATCGTCTGCTGGTTGCCAAGTTGTCGATGTCTTTTTAAGAACCTTTCCTGTAGTAGCTGAGTTAGCGCCTGACACGTTAGTTAAATCATCTAATGTAATAGCACTAGATAAAAAGTCTAACCGCCGCTCTAACGCATTTATGAAAGGTACGTTCTCTGCTCGCATCAAAGAGTTAACTAGTGTTTCTAGCTTGTTCATTCTGTTTAACTCTTGCGGTGTCATTGCCATATTACTTTTGTTCGTTAGTCCACGT
>CAYXXQ010000520.1:0-1996 GCA_964469075.1 uncultured Rhodobacter sp. | reverse complement strand
CGGCATGGTGCGCCTCGTCGATCACCAGCAGATCCAGCTTCGGCATGCGCGCCAGATTGGCATCGCGGGCCAGCGTGGGCACCATGGCGAAGGTTACCTGGCCGGCCCATGATTTGGTCTTGGCATCGACGACGGAGGTGGACACATCGGGCACGACACGATGAAACTTGTCGCGGTTCTGCGCTGTCAGCTCGTCGCGATGTGCAAGCACGCAGGCCTTGGCATCGGTGCCTCCGAGGCAGTCGCCGGTGACCGCCGACAGCATGATCGTCTTGCCCGCTCCCGTCGGCGCGATGCCGAGCGTGTTGCCGTGGGCGTCAAGCGCAGCAAGGCTGCGCTCGACGAAGAGTTTCTGGCGGGGACGCAATCGCATGGCTCTGGCCCCTCACTCAGCCCAGCTCGGACGGCCCGAGAAGCCTGGTGCGGCGGGCGTCTGCTGCGCGGGCGTCTGCTGCGATTGTGGCTGCGGGGCGGGGTAACCCTGCGCAGGCGCAGGAGCAGAGGGAGCAACCGGTGCCTGATACTGTGCCCCGGATGCGGGGGGCTGCATCTGCGGTGCCATGCCAGGTGCCTCGACATGGCCCATCACCTGCGGGTAATCGCGATGATCGGGCATAACCGCGCTCTTGATCTCGTTCTTGTCCTCGCCGTTGGTGTCCTGTCCAACGTCGATCCGGGCGATAAATTCCAGACCATCGAGGTCAGCAAACCCGTTGATGCGGCGCCGGGCCTGGGCCTCGGGGGAATTGTCCTTGTCTGAGATGCCGCGCGACGAATTGAGGATGCCCCGCACAAGGCTGCGCCCCATATTGGCCCAGTTCGGACCGTTGGGGCTGTAAAGCCCGATCATCGACCAGATCTTGCGCTTGGCAAAAGGTCCTTCAAGCACCGTGTATTCGGCATCAAGATAGACAGACCCTGTGCTGCCCCGTTTGGCATAACCGCCGGTCCAGCCTTGGGTGGGATCATCAAACCCGCCGGGGCGCAGCGTCAGGCGCACCTTGGCCAGCGTGCCCTTGGGGATGACATTGCTGTTTGATTGGGCGTCGTTGAAATCGTTCCAGAGAGACATGGGTGAAGTCCTTTCAGTTGGGTGTGTCATTGGAGGGGGTGGTGGCCTGCGCCGCAGGCGGTGTCGGCAGCTGCGGGGCCTCAAAGGTCAGGCGGCGGTCTGCGGGGATGAGCGGGCCCCGGATCTTGTCCATCAGCTTTCCGAGATGCGGGGGTTCGACCATGTCGAGACGCCCGGACCGATCCTTGGCCGGGAAACCCCAAGAGTTGAGCGTGTGACAGACAAATCCGCGCTGAGGCGCGCCGTCCCCGCCTGCAATATCGGTCATGGTGATGACCTGATCGACGATCCCGGGCAGCTCCAACCCGGTCTTGGAGCCGTCGATCTGCGGCGAGAACACCTTGCGATTGAAGTCATCAAGCTTCTGATCGAGGATGCCGACAAACCAGATGTTTTTGCCGCGGGTGTGCTGAAGATGCGTGAGCCACGCGATCATCTCGCGCCCGTGCAAGCCGTAGGCACCGCGCACATCCGGCTTGCCGGTCTTCTCGGACAGCGCCTCGGGCTGACCCTTGCACCAGCCAAAGCAGAGCCGCCCTGCCACGGTGATCGAGTCGATGAACACCGTGTCATATTTGGCCAGCATCGCCGGGTCGCCGTATTTGGCGCAGACAGCCTCAAAGTGTGCCTGGCTGTAGGGCTGATCCGCGCGCAGTGCCGGGTTGGGTCCGCCGATGAACACCGCAAAATCCCGGCATTCAGTCCAGGTCCGTGGGCGGATGGCATCGATGGCCAGCCCCTCGATCGCGAGATCTCCGGCCTCAAGGTCGAAAAACAGCGTTGTGGTATTCCGCAGCGTCCAAAGCAGACTGGTTTTGCCGATGCCCGAGGGCCCGAAGATGACGCCTTTGATGCCGCGCGGCTCAGCCATGCGCTGATCGGCGGTGATAATGGGGAGCGCGCCGGTCATGACAGCACCTCGCC
>CAYXXQ010000519.1:0-2002 GCA_964469075.1 uncultured Rhodobacter sp. | reverse complement strand
GATTCCATGTATCTCTCATACATAAGTTTTGAACTTGATAAATGTGTCGCTTTTCTAAACTTGTCAGATTGAAAACCGCACAATCTATTTGATAATAAATAACATCTTCATACTTAAATAGAACCATAAACATAGGAATAGTGTCTAGCGACAATTACTTTTCCCCTTCGTATTGCCTCACTTAAAAATCTAACCCATTGTATAACCATTGACTCACATTAACTCTTACCCTTAATTTGCAGCAATAGCCACGGATAAATAATCCTTCCCCATATGCTTCGAGGGGATCGCTGAAACTCTTTGTTCCCGCTCTTTTTCTAAGTTCTCTTTTCGCCAATTTTTAACTCTACGCTGAAGAGTTCTTAATTGACCCATATTATAATTTTGAGGTTTAGTTTTAATCAAACCATTCAAAATGATTTTGGCTGTTAACGTTGGATTACCAGCAAGTTGTATAGAGATTTTATCCCAGATCATTGCAAAAGCATCTTCACGTGTTTTCCATGTTCTAGCTTTAAGTTTCTTCCTAGGCTTTTTCATGTTTGAAGTACATTTTATTAGAGAATTTACATTATTCCCATACTGTGATTCAGTGTTTAGCAATGGGTTTGTTGTAATTTCTTGTGATAGCCTTAAAAGATTATCTTTTAAAGTTATCCCTTTGTCTTTGTGAGTCGCAGTGGCAACGCAAGCAAGTTTAAAAAATGTTTTCTGTTGTTCTCCGACTCTACTGAGTAATTCAATGGGATCTAATCTTTTGTACTTCTCGCGCAATTCTACTTGTGCTTCTTTGGAAAACCCTGGGGAATTCATAAGCCTTTGATAGGGAGTTTTCGCTTTGTCATATTTTTTTATGACTTTTGAGCCGACTCTTATTTTGCTCAATAACTTAAGAGAGGGTTGAAAATAGTTTATGTATAACCTTAAGAGCGAGTATAGCTTTATTAATGCCTGGTAGGCCTCTTCTCCTTCATAGCGATTATAACCAATCATTCTTCTGACCACTGAACCATTTTTTTCCTCTACATGTGCTTGGTCATTTTTTCGATAAGCTCGTGAACGAGTAAAAGTGATCTTTTCTTTTTCACAATAAGCAAGCAGATCATAGTTAATAAACTCGCTGCCATTATCAGAGTCTATTCCTAGCAACGGGAAAGGAAGAACCTGTCGTGCAACATCGATAACCGTCAGCACTTGAGCGCCATTTTTGTATAGTAGAACTCCTAACTCCACCCAGCCAGTCACAATGTCAACCATTGTTAATGTGTTTAAATAAGTTCCTTCTAAATTTCCACCACAATGAGCTACCAAGTCTATTTCCATAAAGCCGGGAACCTTTTCATTCCAATCTGCGAATGTCCTTACTTGAATTTGATTCTTTAGCAGGGTACCTGGAGCTGTTGTACTAAGCCCTTTACCTTTCAGAGTGCGTTCTTTAGATAACAAGCGGTCAATGGTGGCGGCACTCATCGCTACTATTTTTGAACGTATCTCCGGGGTAAGGCAAAGATGTCCGTGCTGCTCTAGAACCTCAACCAGCTCAGGTATAAAGGGCGCTAATCGCTTTGAGCAGATTCTATTGGCTGCATACCATAAGGTCTTAAGAGCTTCCTGTACCTCTGTTCCGTATTTAGGTTTTCTCCCTCTTTTCTTTGTCGGCATATCTTTAGGGGGCTTAGCGTTTAGCAAGCTAATTGCATATTTTCTGTTCAAATTAGTGGCAGCAATAAAACCATCTAAAATTTTACTTTTTTCTTTAGACCGACTTTTAGAATATTCTAAGCGAATTGCAGCCAATAATTCTTTTCTAGCAGATAAACTCATTGTTTTCCTCATCATTGTTACAACCCCATACTAAAGTTAAAGGGTTTGATTTTATATGAGTCAACACTTACTAAAAAGTTAGATTTTTTATGCGCCAATGCGCCTTCAACGACAACAATAATTACCCAATGATTTTTTTTGCATTCTTTTTGACGAATAATGACTTTGTTTTTTCATA
>CAYXXQ010000518.1:0-2019 GCA_964469075.1 uncultured Rhodobacter sp. | reverse complement strand
CTGAAGAGCGCTTTTCGATCTGGACGACCGATGCAGCCCTGTATTGATTGGGGTCAAGTTGCCCACTAACAAGTCCAGCGATTGCGCCGAGAAGAAGGGAGACCAGGATCAGCCACTTTCGCGCAAAAATCTGCGCGACAATATCCATCAAGTCAAGTTCGTCATCCTCTTCCCTGCTCTTGGAAACATCTTTCTGCTCTGATGCCACTTCAAATGCCTTTGATCTGGGTCGACCAGTTGTCCACGTTTTTCAGGATCAGCTCTGCAGCACGCAGGTGCATCGCCTGACCCATCTTGTAAGGATCTGGTATCTGTTGACCGTTCTCAAAATGTCCTAACAGAAATGTTTTTCCCGTCAATTGCGGCCATCGGCGCATGATCTCGTCGCGATGGTGGCTCTCCATGACAAGAATGAGATCAGCCTCTGTACCGATTTTGGACGTGAACTGGCGTGCGGTATGAGCCCCGGTTTTGATTCCGAACGCGTGTGCCGCAGCCGCGCTTTCGGCGGCCATTCCAGACCCTTTTAGAGCATGAAGGCCCGCCGAAGTGACGCTAGCATCGGGACATCGCTCAGCAAGAGCAAAGGCCGCCATCGGCGACCGGCAGATATTACCGGTGCACACCGTAACAACAGTGTTGATCATGGCGTTATTGCTTCGGCAACAGCACGTGCCCTGATGACCCCCGTCAGGGGTGACAAGAGTTTTCCGACCGTATCGTTCCAGCGTGAAATTGGGTCATTGGTCACAAAAACAATATCTAGGGGCGCCATTGCGAAATCCGAAGTCAGCATAAGTGAAGACGCATTGCGCAGATTGAACTGAAACACATCGAATCCATTTTCGCTGCTTGAGCGCTTGCGGAATACAAAAACGCCACGCGCGTCTGCCGTCATTCGGTCCAAGCCTCCGGCTCCGGCCAAGATTTCGGTAAGGGTCTTCTTTGCCGCGCCGATCGGGATTTCGCCAACGCCGATTTCACCGAAGGTGAAGACCTTGTTGTCGGCGAGTGCCGGAACAAAGATCGTATCATTTGGCAGAATGATAGGATTATGGCCGCGACGCCCTTCCTGCATATAGGCTTCTAGATTCACTAAATAGGAACTGCTGCCACGACGTATTTCGACCTGTCTCAGATCCGACGTATTGCCGACACCTGCTTTATTCACTGCATCAAGCAGGCGCATCGGCACATTCGTAACCGGCAGAGGGCCTGGTGAACCGATTTCGCCAAGAACCGTAGCTGTGCTGCCATTGAATTCTGAAACTGAAATCTCGACCTGTGGCTCAGCGATGTATTCTTCGAGTTTGGCAGAGAGGTCATTGCGAACGGCCTCCACGGTCTTGCCTTCAGCCGATACATCGCCGACAAAAGGGTAGAAAAAAGTTCCCTTCTCATTTACGATTGGCCCCTGTGCAAGGTTGGTTTCATCGGCACTTTGGGTGCGTTCTGGCGTCGACCAGGTTTGAACCTGAAGCCTGTCGCCAACGGCGATGTGGTAGGAGTAGACCGAGGGATCTCTTGGCGGGTTCGACTTGATGCCACGATGCAATGAAAGGCCCGATACATCTCGAAACTGGTCGATATTCTTCGTTGTCACCGGTATGATATTTATTCCGCGGCTTTTGAGGTCTGCCTGACCATCTTCGGTCACTGGGAACTGCATCCTGCCATCGCAAGCTGCAAGGGAAAGCGCAATCAGGAGGCCTGCACCAAATCTCAAAACTCTGTTTTTTTGCAGATTCATCGTGCTTGCCCCTAGCATAGACTATCCTCGCGGATCGTCACTTTTTGTTCCTTAATCGCCTACAATGGTTTCAGATTGTGTTCAATGTCTCTTGCATAAAGATCTGAAGAAAGGGGCAGATGTGCAACGAAGACGCTTCGCAGTCGGAGAATATGTTCTATTGGCCGGCCACAGTGCATTTTCGAACGACCGCGCGCTGCTCGAGGTCATGCCTCATCAAGCATTTGAGCAGGGCATGTTGGAGAGCAGACGCGATAGGTTCAACGATA
>CAYXXQ010000517.1:0-2024 GCA_964469075.1 uncultured Rhodobacter sp. | reverse complement strand
TCGTTTGTGCGAAATTTGGAACCCGCAAATTCCTCCATGTATTTTGATTTTGGCGAAGACAATGGTTGGCAGGCTGACTCAATTGTCATGTTTTCCGGCGGGCTGGATTCATTTGCTGGCGTGCTTGAGGAAATAGTCGAACGCAAAAACCGCGTGGCACTGATTAGCCACCACTCATCTACGAAAACTGCCAAAGTGCAAAAAGATCTGCAAAAGGCGATAGGCCAAAAACTGGATGCGAAGATGTTTAAACACATCCCGATTAAAATCCAGTTGGAAGCCGGTACACAAAAAGAAGGGACGCACCGCACCCGTTCTTTCCTGTTTGCGGCACTTGGAGTCGCCAACGCCTGTGCATTTGGCCTGAAGAAAGTGCGTTTTTATGAAAACGGAGTGGTCAGTCTGAATCTTTCGCCGGTAGCAAATGCCGTTGGTACCCGCGCAACCAGAACTACCCACCCACAAACACTTACGCGGTTCTCGAAATTGTTTAGCCGAATACTCGGAGAGGCATACAAGATAGAAAACCCCTACTTGTGGCGAACAAAGAAAGATGTCGTTGAGGTCATACGCGATCTGGGATTTGCGGATTCGATTGCGCAAACGAGGAGCTGTGCCGATGTACATAACAGCACCGTGCAGCATCCGCATTGTGGCCGATGTTCCCAATGTATTGATCGGCAGTTTGCGATGTTGGCTGCAGGGCTGGGGCGATATGATCCCGCTGAGGCTTACAAGGTGGAATTGATGGATGGGTTAAGGAAAAACGCAGTTGATCGAGAAATTGCCCTTTCCTATGTGCGGCTTGCGATTGACTATGAAAGTATAAGCTACACTCAGCTTGAACAAAACCACCCCGAGATTTGCCGAGCGGTCGCCCATTTCGACGAACCTGAGGAAACCAGCCTAAAACGGCTCGCCGCGTTGCTTAGGCGGCATGGAGCGGGCGTTGCCGGTGTTTTGCAGAAAACACTGGAATCGCAGCCCATAGACGAATTTGAAGCGCACACACTTCCAAGAATTTTTGGCGAAATTAAACGCGAGGGATTGATTGGAAATCGAGAAAATACCCCAAAAGCTCCTGTCTCTGGGACTGACCGCGAAATGTTTACAATGGCTTTCGAAGCGGACGGCAAAATACTTATTATTAACAGCACTATTGAAATTACAGCGCGGGCAACCTGTGAGCTTCTATTTGCATTAGCGGAAAATCATCTGCGCGGTGCTGGTCAAGGTTTGGTTGTTGAGGATTTTCCGTTGTTGACTGCCTTTGAATTGGCAGACGCTCTCGGATTAGCAGATGATGTTAGCGTCCGACGGCGTATTAGTCGATCGCGCCGCTACTTGCGAGGAGCCTTTGATTCCGCTGGGTATAGCCACGAAGATGCCGATGCGTTAATCGAAACATTACCAAGGTTCGGCTATCGACTTGCGCCAGAGTGCGTGAAAGTTCTCATCAAGGCATAATTCGGGCATATCAATTGGACGGAAGTAATCCCTTTTTTCTATTCGGCAGGCCAGTTCTCTCGAAATCTGGTCAGCAATTCCATCTGCCTGCCTGTTGCCACTGATCCATAGGCCCTGAACGACATCAGCACATCTTCGTGCCCCATATTTTGTGACCACGCTTTGAACTCTTCCGGTGTTCTGCAAAAATCACTCGCCAGCTCAATAATCATATCGCGCACCAGATGCGGGCTGAATGGCGGAAACCCGATGTCAGCAAAGGCTGATTTGAATATCTTGGCGGCGGCAGATGGACTGGCCCACGGTTCGCGGGAAATTCCTATAGCGGAAAATTTGCGATCCGCGCCAAGACCGACCTTCGTTTTTGGAAAGAGCGGGTCGGATTTTCCGAATAGATATTGGTTTTGTAGCTCACCAATCCAGTCATGCAATACTTGCTCTGCTGCAGATCCAAAGGGAAAGAAGCTGGTTGTAAAACTCTTACCAAACTTCGTATCCACAGCTTTGCCGTCAAAATGAACACATCCCGATTTCAGATCGATATGTTGTAATCTGAT
>CAYXXQ010000516.1:314-2025 GCA_964469075.1 uncultured Rhodobacter sp. | reverse complement strand
GTCGTATTGGATCGGGCAAAAGCACACTTATTCGGTTGATGCTTGGTCTCTACCGACCGACTGAAGGCGCGATACTTTTGGATGGAACTAATATTCGGCAAATTGATCCCGGCGATCTACGACGTGCGGTTTCAGCCGCTTTACAAGAGCCTTGGTTGTTTTCGGGCACCATTCTTCAAAACATCGCCGTCGGCACTGACCGGCCCCTAGATCAGGACATCGTAAAGGCAAGCCAGGACGCTGGTGTCAGCGGATTTCTAGATCAGCATCCTGATGGTTTTGATCGAATGGTGAACGAACGCGGCGAAGGCCTGTCAGGTGGTCAGCGCCAGGCCATCGCGCTGGCCAGAACTTTGATCGGCGACCCTCCGGTTTTGGTGTTCGACGAGCCAACGTCGTCAATGGACGTCCAGACAGAGCAAGGCGTAATAGAACGCTTGAAATCGGCAACCAAGGGCAAAACGCTAATGATCGTCACGCATCGCCCATCGTTGCTCGCATTGGTTGACCGTGTCATTATCATCGAAGATGGCCGGGTTATGGCAGACGGTCCAAAGTCGATTTTGTCCAAGCAAACGATCCCAGCGGCCTCGGTCAAAGGAGTTGACCGTGGCGCGTAACAAGGAACTTGAAGCCATCCGTAATGAATTTCACAGCCGGTCCGGCGTTCGTGGGTCGTTCTTGTTGTTCGCAATAATCCTGTTCTTGATTGCCGCAGGCTACTGGGCCGCTGTCACGGAAATAGACGATGTCACTCGGGCGGACGGAAAAGTTGTGCCAACAGCGCAAACGCAAGTCATTCAAAGCTCGGAAGCAGGTGTATTGATCCGGCTGGCCGTCGCAAAGGGCGATATCGTCAAGCCCGATCAAATTCTTATGGAATTTGACCGAACGCAGCTTCAAAGCCAGTTGACCGAGGCAAAACGCCATGTCTACGCGCATCGACTTAGAATAATCCGGCTTCGGGCCGAAGTGGCAGACCTTGCGTTTGAGCCGCCAGCCGAATTGATCGCGGCAGCGTCACAGGTTTACAGATCCGAAGCTGATCTTTTTGTGGCCCTTCGAATGCAAACCGAAACAGACTTAGCGGTTCTAGACCGACAGCTTGAGCAACATCGCAGCACGTTGCGCCAAGCTCTATCTCAGAGTTTGACCGCGGAAACCATGCTTGCACTGGTGCTGGACGAGAAAAAAATAATGGAACCGCTTGTCGAGCGCCGCATCGAACCAGAAACAACCCTACTGGCTCTTAGCCGAAGTGAAACCGAATGGTTGGGCCAAAAAGAACATGCGAGCGCTCAGGAGGCCCGCGCACGCGCTTTACTGGCCGAAGTCGAGGACAAGCGCCGCGCGGTCAAGCGCCGCCGGCGTGCTGAAGCACAGGGCGAACTTGCAGGCTCGGTCGCTGATCTGGAGGCGCTCAAACCGCGGATCGAAGCCTTGGAGCAACGGGTCGCACGAACAGATGTAAGATCGCCCGTTTTAGGGGTGGTCAATCAGATTTTGCTTACGACAGTTGGGGGCGTCGTGCAAGCTGGACAGTCTTTGATGGAAATTGTTCCAATGGATCAAGGGCTGCTAATCGAGGCATATGTCCGCCCCGCAGACATCGCATTTCTGTACCCCGGCCAGGCCGTAAAAGTGAACCTAACAGCCTATGATTTTTCAAGATACGGCGGCCTCGAAGGTGAAATTTCGCGGATTGGCGCCA
>CAYXXQ010000516.1:0-304 GCA_964469075.1 uncultured Rhodobacter sp. | reverse complement strand
GCCAATGCGATTACCCGCGAGGAAACCAAAGAACAGGTTTTTGTAGTTGAGGTTCGCACGGCTTCAAACATCCTGGACGCCAGCGGCGCCGCTCTGGAAATCATTCCTGGGATGGTTGCGCAAGTTGATATTTTATCCGAGAAAAAGACAGTACTGGACTACATCATCCGCCCCGTCCTTCGGGTGAAGCAACAGGCGTTCCGGGATTGAAAGGTTGATGTCATTGCAAACTGGCCTGGGCCGAACTGGGCGGTGTCGTAGCGTACCCGAATGACAAAAACTTCGCCATGCCGCTATTTCAAAA
>CAYXXQ010000515.1:0-2028 GCA_964469075.1 uncultured Rhodobacter sp. | reverse complement strand
TTAACTACCTGACCGGCGGCAGGGGGAATGATATTGATTTTGCCTGACCACGCCCAACCGATGCCCCATCATGGGGGTGATCAGTGAACCATCCCTGGCTTTTGCGCGTCGTCTTTGCGATCCAACTGATCTGCGCTTTGTTCTTTATCGGCGAGTTGGTGGTCGATCTGTCCGGCCAGCGCGCCAAACCGCTGGACTGGCATCTTCGCGAATTGATGGAGGTCGGCGCGATGCTGGGCCTGCTATTGGGCAGTTTGTTGGGCGCAGTGGCGTTAGGTCGATCCCGCGTCCGTCAATCGCGGATCGAAGATCAGTTGCGCGCCGCCTCGGGCGCATTTGCGGATTTGCTGGAGGAACGGTTCAGCGACTGGGGCCTGACCCCGGCGGAACGCGATGTCGCCTGGTTTGCCGTCAAAGGCATGTCGACACAGGAAATCGCGGCCCTGCGCACCACCAGCGAAGGCACGGTCAAGGCGCAAAGTAACGCGATTTACCGCAAGGCGAATGTGTCGGGGCGCTATCAACTGCTAAGCCTTTTCGTTGATGAACTGATGGCCGAGGCCTCTGCGATCAACGACGAGAAACGTATGGAGCCGGAGGCCTCGAAGGCTTCTGCGGTTTGAGGCAACTTTCGGCATTTTGGCGCCAGGTTCAAGCCGTCATACACCCGTCGTGCAAGTTGGAACCTGAAACGGGGATTGCCGCCGAGCTGTCCTGACGAATTACAGATTTCGCTTTCCAAGGGGCAAAATTGGGCCTATACGCGCCACCTTGTTTCAGCGTGAAAAAAGGTAGGTTTTGCAATGGCTGACTATAAAATAGGCGATATCGTCGTTTTGACCGCTGGATCAATGCGCATGGCGGTCGAAACCATTGATGGCGAGGCCGTGTCCTGCGTCTGGTGCAACGAAGGCCAGATCGGTCGCGATACGTTCAACCAGCTTCTTCTGAAGAAGTGGGAGCATCGCGAAGACGATCGCAGCAGACCCGGTGCGCGCCCTTTCAAAGGTGATCGTGACGGTGGCGGCAATCGTTTTGACGATAAGCCCAAGGGCAAACCCGGTTGGGACGGCAAGCCGCGCGAAAAGAAATATTTCCGCAAGGACTAGCGCGTTTCGTTTTGGCCAAAAACCCTACCGCGGGTCTTAACTTGCGGCGTGGGCGATTGCGCGAAACAGCGCCAGATTTTCAAGCGTGATCCGACCGTCATCATCCATGAAATTGCGGTCAGCACTGTTGACTGCGATGACGGTGTTTTTCTGGCGGTTCACATAGATGTACTGCCCGTAAATCCCGATGGCAAAAAACTCACCCTCTTCGGCTTCGGGGGGCAACCACCATTGATAACCATAGCCAAGCAGCCCTTCATCCGTCGCCGCGACATCCGGGGCAGGGATCGGTGCGCTGCTGATGGTTGATCGGCGTATCCAGTCTTTGGGCACGATCTGCTGGCCGTTCAAATGGCCGTCCTGGGCGCAAAGCAGGCCGAAACGGGCGTAGTCACGTGTGCACAGGTTAAGGCCACCCAGCACGAAAGCCGTGCCAAACCCGTCTGTCAGAAAGTAGGGATCAGCCTCCAATCCCATCGGGCGCAGCAGCTTTTCGGCCATATAATCCGGCACTGACCGCCCCGTTGCCTGGCGCAGAACCATGCCAAGCACATGGGTGTCAATCGAGACATATTTGCAGAAAGTTCCCGGTGTAAAGGCCCGGCGGGTCAGGCTGGCGGCAAAATCATCCATTGATTTACCAAGCGCCAGTACACGACCCATGCGGTTGATATCGCTGTGATAATCAAGATAATCCTCGTTAAAATCAACGCCGCTCGACATATTCAGAACATTGCGGATCGTCGCGCCATCGTAAGCTGTGCCCTTCAAGGCGGCGACATAGCCGACGACCTGATCATCCAGGCTGCTGATCACCCCCGCGTCAACCGCGATGCCGAACGTCGCCGACAAAAAGCTTTTGGCGACCGACCAGGAAATCCGCAGATCGTCAGCACTGGTGCCTTGCAAATATTCCTCA
>CAYXXQ010000514.1:0-2037 GCA_964469075.1 uncultured Rhodobacter sp. | reverse complement strand
TCTGGAAAACGATAACGGTGCTTCTGAAATCCTGGCCCAAACCGGACTTTGCGATGTACTTCAGAGCGGCGACGTAGCTTAAACAGAACTTCAATTCCCGCAGTTAGCAGCACCTTTGGACTAGCCATACCGTTCCCTGTGATTTCATAATTCTCTTTAGCAGAGGATCTGGAGTGCTCGTGTGGCGGCTCACCCTCTGCTGACCAAGCCATCAATAGCGAGCAGACTGCCGCTTGCTTACATTGAGGTGCCAAGCTCGCCAAGGGCGGTGCTGAAGGTTTCGGGTTGTTCAAAAACTGCCAATTGCCCACCCGCCAGGATTCTATGATCGACATTGGGGTACGGCTCTACAAAACGGGTAATCTTATCGGCTTTGAACATTGTGTTTTGTGCGCCATGGATAAAACGCAACCTGTGCCCGGCTGCCACCGCTGACAGGGCCGGGGTCCAGTCATTGGCCCAGCGTGTGACGTCCTGCACGAGACGGGTCGTGTCATCGAAGGAATAGGAAATAATCCGGCGCGTCACATCATATGCCCAGCGATCGGTGCGGGTTAGGGCCTGATCATGTGGACTGCCGTTAAAAAAGTAATCAACGACGCTTTCTTCTCCCCTGGCCGAACGCTGGAAATTTGCGGCGACCAGTTTGTGGGGCAAATAGAGCAATTCAGGGAAATATCGAGCAGGCACCAATGTGCGCCGAATACTGGTGTGTAGCTGCATCATTTCAGCGCGGTCGGCGAAGGGCACGCCGGTGTCAATGAGTGCGACCGCATGGATGCGGGCAGGATAGGCCTTAGTGAAGTTTAACGCGTAAAGCCCACCGGAGGCTTGTCCTGCCACGATCACTTTGTCCAATTTCAGCCTGTCCAGAAGCTCTTCATAAAGCTGCGTCATTTCCTCAGGGCCCGGCATGCCCGGGATCGATACGCTATTTCCCGATCCCGGCTTTAGCGGTGCGATGATCCGCAGGCCCTCACGAAACAAAGCCCTGCGCAGATCGGCGGTAAGTTCGGGCGGATGACTGGATTGTAGCAGTAGGACGGGGTGACCATTCGGCGCGCCGTAGTCGTAAACCTCGACCGCATGGCCGGCCAACGTGAACTTGTGCGCAACCAGCCTGTCCGAACGGGGACCTTTGGCGACCGGGCCGTTAGCCAAGGTATCGCTCAACGGCTCCATCCCGCTGAGCGTAGCGAGAAAAAGCGCAAGTTCTGTTTGGCCGGAAATCCCCATCTGCGCAAAAACCCGCGATAATTGGGTGCGGACTGTGCGAATGGACCGGCGGCGCCGTGAAGCGACACCTTTGATTGATCCACATTCTAAAAAGAGGCGCATCGTATCAACTTCTGCGCCGGTCAACCCGAAGGCTTGCTGCAACAATTTGCCGGTTTTCTCTGTCCAGCGTGGCTGGATCAGTGTCAAATACAAGGGCGCACCTGCCTCGTTTTCATGCTCAAGCTGACTCGCTTGGCCCGCTAGAAAGGACTGCGGTTGATCTTTTCCGGGCAGCACAAGGTTCAGGATTGCTTGGGCGTCGGGTCGGTTCGCCTTCGCAAGCGCGGCGAAACGTGTACGATCTGCTGGCGTTGCGAACAGTGGGGACAATCCATCGGCCCAAGGTTCTGTCATGATTGCATCAAAGCCCATGTTGGTGGCGATGATCCGACATTCTGGGTCGACCACCGCCGTGGGCGCGTGCCGTTGATCGACGAAACTTAGAGGCGTGGCTGTTTCTTTCCGGCTCATGATGTCGAAGACATGGGCAGCACGGTGAAAATGCGGCGCGAACATTGGCGACCATCGGCTAGTTGTTTTGCCGTCGTGTGGATCAGTAAAAAGCTGCTCGATAACCGCATCCATCGCAAAAAACATAGGTTCATAGGGCGCGCCATCGGCCACTGTTTCATACAGATTTGAGATCACCCTAAGGGCAACTTCCGGCATATCGCCGGTGTCAGATCTGTCAGCGGTTGGCTTGGACATAAATCGATGCCTCATCTGTTGAAGGTCCGGCAATACAATGCAGCTAGCGGA
>CAYXXQ010000513.1:0-2044 GCA_964469075.1 uncultured Rhodobacter sp. | reverse complement strand
TATCACCTATGACATCGACAGCCTCGACCCGGCCTATGCGCCGGGCACCGGCACGCCGGAAATCGGTGGACTGACCACACCGCAGGCACTGGAATTGATCCGGGGGATGGCAGGCCTGAACATCGTCGGTTGTGATCTGGTCGAGGTGTCGCCGCCGTACGATCCGTCCGGCAACACGGCTTTGGTCGCGGCCAACCTGCTTTATGAAATGCTGTGCATTTTGCCAGGGGTTTCGGCGGGTTGATCCGCCGCGGGTCAGGCTTTGTTGGCGGCCTGCCAAGCGCGGGGATCGTTCAGAAAGGCTTCAACCTCGGCCAATGTCTCGGCATCAAAATGCCCACCGGCTTTGGCTTCGGCCAACACGTCCCACCAGGTGCAAAGATGATGCAGCTGGATGCCGTGATCGCCCAAGGTCTTTTCAGTTTCTGCAAAAATCCCGTAGTAAAAAATCACCGCCGTATGGCCGCAAGTCGCGCCGGTTTCGCGGATTGCATCGACGAATGACAGCTTGCTGCCGCCATCGGTCGTCAGATCCTCCACCAGCAGCACCCGCTGGCCTTCGGACATTTCGCCTTCGATCCGGGCGTTGCGGCCATAGCCTTTGGGTTTTTTACGCACATAGCTCATCGGCAGCGCCATGCGTTCAGCCACCAGCGCGGCAAACGGTATGCCCGCGGTTTCACCGCCAACGATATTGTCAAACGCCTCAAACCCGGCGTTGCGCATGACGGTGGCGGTCAGAAAATCCATCAAAGTGCTGCGGATGCGCGGATAAGAGATCAGCTTGCGGCAGTCGATATAGGTCGGGCTGGGCAGGCCCGAGGCCAGGATGAACGGCTCACGCGCATTAAAATGCACGGCCTTGATTTCCAAGAGCATCTTCGCAGTCAGCCGCGCGATTTCGCGCGGGGAGGGGAAGGTCGAAGGGATCATCGTCTAAGTCCTTGTCAGCGCACCATCTTCATTGTTCCCAAAATACTTAAAACTCCGGTATTTGAGTATTTTGGGAACAATGAAGATCAGGGCGTTACGTGCCAGTGAAGGGCAAAGCCGGGGTCAAACAGGGTGACCGGGCCGGCGCCGGTGTCGATTTTCGTAGGATAGGCGACCGGGCCGTCTTTGGTCAGGGTCAGGGTTTCGCTGTTGACCGGCAGGCGGTAAAAGGCGGGCCCGTTCAGCGAGGAGAACGCCTCCAGCCGGTCAAGGGCTGCGTCTTGCTCGAAGATTTCGGCCAAGCAGGACATGGTGTTGCTGGCGGTGAAACAGCCAGCACAACCACATGCATGTTCTTTCAGCGCGTCGGTGTGGGGCGCGCTGTCGGTGCCCAGAAAGAAGCTGGCATTGCCAGATGTTGCGGCCCGGCGCAGGGCCAGACGGTGGCTTTCGCGTTTGGCGACCGGCAGGCAATAGTAGTGCGGCTTGATGCCGCCGACCAGGATGTGGTTGCGGTTGATGATCAGGTGGTGGGTGGTGATGGTGGCGGCGAGGGTTTCGTCGGCTGCCTGCACATAATCCACACCCTGGCAGGTGGTGATATGTTCCATGACCACACGCAGGCCGGGGGTTGCCCGGCGGATAGGGTCTAGGGCGCGGTCGATGAACACCGCTTCGCGGTCGAAGATGTCGATATCCGGATCGGTGACTTCGCCGTGGACGCAAAGCGGCAGGCCAATTTCGGCCATTTTTTCCAGCACACCCCGCACCTTGTCAAAATCTGCAACCCCTGAAGCCGAATTGGTGGTGGCCCCGGCGGGGTAAAGTTTGACGGCGTGGATCAGGCCGGTTTCGGCGGCAAAGGCCACGTCTGCGGGATCAGTTTCTTCGGTCAAGTAAAGGGTCATCAGCGGCTGGAAATCAGCGCCCTTGGGCAGGGCGGCGAGGATGCGGTCACGATAGGCGATGGCATCGGCAGAGGTCACAACCGGTGGGATCAGGTTGGGCATGATGATGGCGCGGGCGAAATGCCGGGCGGTTTCCGGCAGGATGGCGCGCAACATCGCACCATCGCGCAGGTGCAGGTGCCAGTCGTCTGGTCGGCGGATTG